>CAMFJO010000051.1 GCA_945956945.1 uncultured Legionellales bacterium
GTGTGGACCTTCATTTTTTTCATCACATGGATTAACTTTATTAAATTCCTGTCTAAAAGCAATGGCGATGGCAATCGCTTCAGACATTAATTGTTGCCCAGATTGTCCTGCCATCATCCTAGAAGAGATATCCAGCGAAGCCACTATACCATATTGCGGAGAGGTAGAAGTATGCATCATAAAGGACTCATTAAAAATTTCACGCTCCAAATCACCACTGCCTTTTTTTAAGTGAATCATGGAGGCCTGAGAAAATGCGGCTAATAATTTATGGGTAGATTGCGTGCTAAATACGGTGGGTTGCTTTTGGAATTGGCTTTCGCTCATAGCAAATTTACCTTCATAAAAAGGATGAAATTTTGCATAAGGGAACCAGGCTTCATCAAAATGAATATAATGAATCCCTGCCGCTAATAAGTCTTGTTTAATATTATCCACATTGTAAATTAACCCATCATAAGTGCTATTGGTGATTACCGCAATACGGGGTTTAATGTTTTTGTTTTCTATTAAAGGATTATCTCTTATTTTTTGTTTTAAAACTTCGGCATTAAATTCATTTTTAGCAATACCACCGATAATACCGTAGGCATTGCGAGTAGGTTTAAAATAAATCGGGATCACATTCGCCATTGTTAAAGCATGCTGTAAGGACTTATGACAATTTCTGTCTATAACCGCTACATCCTGGGCTCTGGCCACAGCCATAAACACTATTTTATTGGAGGTTGAAGTGCCATTAGTAACAAAAAAAGTTTCATCTGCACCAAAGACCTGTGCGGCATATTCTTCAGCATCACCTACGACACCACTGTGTTCCAGCAGAGATCCCAACTCAGGCACGGAAATGGACAAATCACTTCTAAAGACATTCTCACCATAAAAATCATAAAACAATCGGCCTGTAGGAGATTTCAAGAATGCAACCCCACCCATATGTCCCGGTGTATGCCAAGCGTATTTATATTCGAGCGTGTATTTTACCAAAGCTTTAAAAAAAGGCGGTAATAAACGAACCAAATATTTAAATACCTGTTGTCGAATACGACCTGCAACAAATACGGCTGTATCATCATAACGCCATAGAATACAGTCACATTCTTTTAAAATTTGAGAATTTAAAAAATTCAGATGTAACTTGCTGGTTAAAATATTAATGGGAATTTCCGCATTAATATCGCGGATCTGTTGAATAAACGCCACAATATCCTGTTCTTGGGTTGCTTCATTAAAAGATTCCAGGCTAAGAATAACTCCACCCAAATCTCGTTTAGCCTTGAGGGTTGCCAATACATCGGCAGGATATTCATGATGCAAAACAGATAAGCCTTCTTTATCAAAAGCTTGCATCAACTCCTCACCTGCATACCCCCGGTGGTGATGACTTCCTGCATCCAGCAAAATAACAGGAAATAATTTTAAATCGACATTAATCATGGGCATACCTTTTCTTATTCCAAACCACCCAACTATAGGCTGGTATGCCTAATAATAGCACAATTAAGCCCCAAAAGACGATTTTATAGCCTTCTCCCAAAATAGCCCAGAATATATAACCCATGACCAAAATACACATGAGCATCTCCAGATGCCGGTATCTGTGTTTTGCCTTGTCCTCGTCCTGTATAAAAATGCTCAAGGCTACAGCCGAATACAAATAAGGTAATAAAGTTAAAAATACCGCCACTGAAGCGATGATTTGAAATTGCTGGCCAAGACTGGTGGAATGGGTTAATAACAATAAAATACTCATCAAGACACTGACAATCGTTAAGCCTTTAACGGGCACCTCTTGAAGATTGACTCTGGAAAATACGGTTGGAAATAATCGATCATCCGCTGCTGCCTTGGCAGATCCGCCAACCAATAAAATCCATCCTCCCAAAGAACCCAAGCAAGCGACAATGGCGCAAATACTGACAATGCGGCCAGCAGTATCCCCTAAAGTTAAAGCAGCTACCAATGAAAAAGGTGCTGCTGACTGTGCTAAAGTTGCATTGGGGACAATCCCCATAATAACCGTGGAGCTTAAACAATAGACGATAGCGGCAATTAATGTTCCCAGGATCGTGGCTATCGGTACATCTCTTGTAGGATTACTGGATAAACCTGCGCAAACTGCCGCAGATTCCACACCAATAAAAGCCCATAAAGTTAAAGCAGCAGAATGGCTTATGGCCCAAAAATTACTGTGCGCTGTTACATTGTAGGCATTCATGAAGGTAGCCTTATCAAACCACATCCAACCCAATACTGCTGTTCCTATCAGAGGAATAAACATGACACAACTGGTAAAGGAAATAACCTTACCCAATGTTCTGGCCCCAAAAAAGTTAATGATGGTGAATAACCAGATAGCGCCAATCGTCGCAAAAACACTGGGCCAACCTTGTGACAATACAGGAAAAAAGAAACTCAAATAACCAATACCTGCTATTGCAATACCCACATTACCGACCCAATTCGCCAGCCAGTAAATATAAACCGTTTGAAACCCTAAATAATCGCCAAAAGCACTCTTAGCATACGCATAAGGCCCGCCTGCCTTGGGCAGACGTAATGCTAATCGCGCAAATAACCAGGCTAGGGCTAAAGCACCTGCCGTCGTCACCAACCAACCTAAACTGCTAATGCTCCCTACACGCGCTAAGCTGGCGGGTAATAAGAAAACACCAGAACCCATCATATTGCTGGCAACCAGTGCCGTTAGCATGACAGGTCCCATCGTATTGGCTGATTTCATTTATAAGCCCTCATAATGTCTTTTTTGCTATATCGTCCTAACAACAGTTTGTGCGCCGGATCCACTAAAAATTTATTGTGTAAAGCCTCTCGCCCCAATAACATTCGGAATTTCATCGGATCGCGATTGGATAAGGTCAATTCAATAGGATAAGACAAAAGTCCCAGGGTTAATAACGTTGTGATCACATAACGATGTTCTCTATGCCCCGTGGAGCTAATCACTTCGCGTTCGTCTATCACTTTGGCTTGGCATTTTTGAGCAATTTTATTATTCGCTTGTAGCGGGTGAATATCAAACTCAACCCATTTCTGTCCCTGGCGCACCACTTCATTAATGTTAAAAGCATGTAAAGCGGAGGTCTTTGCACCCGTATCAATCTTAGCTTTAATATACGGAATATGCAGTTGCGATAAGCCACACCATTCTTGCCATCCCACTAATGCTTTTTTAACTAATCTAACCATGATAGTAACTACACGCCCCCTTTGCAAAAAAGCCCATATTGGGCGCATCTTGCGTGCAAAATTCCCGTGAAAAATGCTCATTTACGCGGTGTAAACTCCGCTTTTTCCCAGCAATTTTGCACGCAACCTGCATCCCAATCTGTGCTTTACCGTACTCGTAGATGGGTGAGTAGTTATCCATGATAAGGTTTATCCGGGTGCAAGGGTTTCGCGTTTTTTTCAATGTGGGCAAAGATCATTCCCGCTACATTTTTTCCTGTAGCCGTTTCTATTCCTTCTAGTCCTGGAGAAGCATTCACTTCCATCACTAAAGGGCCTCGTTTAGAACGCAATATATCCACGCCGGCTAAATTTAAGCCTATAATCTTGGTGGCCTTCAGTGCGGTTTCTTTTTCTATTGGATCTAAGGTAATTGAATGCGCACTACCGCCTTGATGAACATTGGCCCTAAACTCCCCGCTTTGCGCCTTACGCATCATACTGGCAACCACTTTATTGCCAATCACAAAACACCTTAAATCTTCACCATTGGCCTCAGAAATAAACTCTTGCACGATGATATTGGCATTTAATCCCATCAAGGTTTGCATGACGCTAGAGGCTGCCGTATACGATTCAGCCAAAACCACACCCACACCCTGTGTTCCTTCCAATAGCTTAATAACCACGGGAGGCCCACCTACCATCTTTATCAAAGGACTGATATCTTTAGAATTGTGTGCAAAACCAGTCACCGGCATACCAATACCTTTTCTACAGAGTAATTGCAAAGAACGCAATTTATCTCGCGCGCGCGTAATCGATAAAGCGGAATTGACACAATACATACCTTGCGTTTCCATCTGCCGTACGATAGCCGAACCATAAAAAGTACGCTTGGCACTGATGCGGGGGATAATCGCATCAAAATTATTTAATTTTTCGCCTTTGTAATAAATACTGGCACCCGAGGAGACGATATTCACATAACAGGATAGATAGTCCACCACCGTAATACGGTGCCCTCTTTTTTCCCCCTCTTCCACCAAACGACGTGTAGAATACAATTCATCGTTCAAGGATAAAATTGCAATATTCATACTTTTTTGCTTAGATTTCATAATACCCGCTTATCTATTTTTTGCACTTCAGCTTTAAAAACCAACTCTGTAGGCACCTTAAAACAGTACAATTATTTAACACATGATATCCCTTTCGGTATAGTCTTAGCTTTGGTATTGCCGTAAATACCCCAAAAGCGTTTGTGCAATTGTCCGTAATATATCTGGAAAATCATCCAGAATTCGATCATACTCCATTTTACTCATTTTTAATACTACCGCTTCACTCATCGCAACAGCGCTGGCAGTCCTGGGCTTTTCATCCAAAATACTCAACTCTCCAATAAAATCAAATTTCTGCTTCCGGCTAATAAGATCATTACCATGCAGAATGCCGATTTCGCCTTCTGCCACAATATAGAGATCTCCTGGAAGATCGCCTTCCTTAAATAAGATCGTTTCATTGGCCATTAAGATGACTTCTAAACGTTCTGCTAATACCAATAAAATATCCGCTGACAGATCTTTAAATAAACTACAACCACGTAATACCACTAATTTTTCCAAATCGTGCATCTGAGCGCCCTCACGCGTTAAAGATTTAACCGAAAACACCGTCGTTAACCACGGACCTAATTTTTCTGAAGACAGCAAGCTATCTGCCTTATGCTCGATCGCAGCTTGCTTCTCAAACAATTTTGATAGAAATAATCTATCCTGATTATTTTGCAAATAATTATCCAGGAGCTCCACTTTTTCCTGAAATAAATTAGAAAAATCCCCTTGCTTGATGTCCTGCAAAATTAAAGAAATAAGAGGCATTGTTTTTTGGGGAACATCAATACAAAACAAATACAAGGTTCTATACGTTGCACCATAGAGCAAAGCTTTAATTTCCTGTTTTTCAAATTGCGTCAAGTTTAACTGTAGTAACTGTTTGTAATAAGCGACTCGTTCTGTTTCTATTTCAATATATTCTTTAATAAACCGAAGGAAATTTTTACTTAAATCTATAGTCAAGGCTCTATAAGCAATAGCTTTGATTGTGCTATTACAAATCACTGTATTATCATGCGACATCAACTGCATCAAACTATTTTCAGCAAGTTCCCCTTGAATACTGGCAATACAGCGAATAGCGGTTCTATAAAAAATGGGGCTATAAACAGCATGAATACGCTCAGATAAAGTAGGAATGATGGTTTCACCAAAATGCGATAGCGCTTTACCGGCATAATAGTTAACATTTTTTACGCTCATTTGTTGAACTAAATGCGGTATATATTCTTTTTGTGGATGTTCTAAGGCCGATTGAATGGCGGCAATACTGACGTGGATATCCGGATCAATAATGAGTCCGGACAGACTGTCCACAGTACCTTGCAAGTCAAATAAAGATAATATGCGTATGGCCGACATACGTACAATGGGATCTGCAGAATTAATCATCTGCACCAAACGGTTTAATGCCAGGATCATCTCCATGATATTGCCGAATTTAATCAACAAACTGATTCTACCCGCTTGCACTAATGCATCCTCTGAATTTTCATATTTTTTTGCCAAACTTAACACTTCTTCTTTATGCCAATTCATCAATGCTTGAAGAAGCCACCAGATCACCTCGCCCTCATTCTCTATCTCTAGCCTTCTTTTAAGCTCTGTGAAGTATTTTTCATTCATATGGGATGATAACACTTTAGCCGCTTCTATACGGATACTGGTATTATTGTCATTCAAATCTTTACACACTTTATCTAATATAGGGGTTGGAATAGGTCGCTTTTTTCCTAACAATTCGTAGCCGATTAATTTGACAGCACTATCTGGACTTAAAAAACATTGCTCAATGATCTCCTCCCATTGCGTAGAATCCTCAGTCAAATAGAGATCTTCTGCATTCAGAACATGGTGTTGTTTTAAATTATACTCTAGACTTTGGTTGTAGGCTTTTATAACCCATTTTATCACTATCACAAAAAACACCATACAGAGGATAAAAATTAAAGCGACGATTGCTGGTGTCGCCTTATGTGCCAGAAATAATA
>CAMFJO010000052.1 GCA_945956945.1 uncultured Legionellales bacterium
CCATTATTTCAGGCGCCTTCTTGTTATTTCCCAGCGTCAATGGCGGTTACTGGCTATTAACTGCCTTGAGCACAGAATTGTATTTGTTAATGTATGTATTGTTACTGGCAGCGGCTGTTTATGTCAAATGGAAATTGCCACGACCTGAACAAGCTTTCCAATTGGGTAAAGGGCTTAGTGGCACGATGTTAACCGCTATTTTAGGCTTTATCGGCTGCGGTATTGCTCTGGTCATCGGCGTTATTCCGCCTAGCGATATCGCCGTGGGAGATCCAGTTCGTTATGCCACTATTTTTCTGGCTGGCTTGGCTGCTTTTGTGGTACCAGTGCTATTATTTTATTGGGTACAAAAAAACCGCAAGTCTGTTGACATTTAGAGCCTGTTGACAATTGGTTTGTCGACGTGAAAAATGAGAATAGCAAAAAAGGGTAAATTTGCGAAGAATATTAAGCAATATGAGGCGAAATTTGTCAGATTGCTTTCATTCACTTCGCAACCGAAGAACTATACTCAAAATATTTCAATCGATCCTCAAGGCCGCTATTTCTGGTATAATCCTACTTAAGATTTTTAAATAAGGTCATCAAAAATGGAACAACATCCACATCAAAAGTTAATCATTCTTGGCTCTGGGCCTGCTGGTTACAGTGCGGCCGTTTATGCCGCGCGCGCTAATTTAAACCCATTATTGATCACTGGTCTGCAAAAAGGCGGTCAATTAATGACCACAACCGATGTAGACAATTGGCCAGGCGATGTAGAAGGCTTATTAGGCCCAAAATTGATGGAACGGATGGAAGCCCATGCGCTCCGCTTTGACACCGCTATCATTTTTGATCACATTCATACTATTGATTTAAATAAGCGCCCTTTTACTTTAATCGGTGATTTAGCCACTTACAGCTGTGATGCGCTTATTATTGCCACTGGGGCCTCGGCCAAGTATTTGGGTCTTGCTTCTGAAGAAGCCTTTAAGGGCCGTGGGGTTTCGGCCTGTGCGACTTGTGATGGTTTTTTCTACCGTAATAAGGATGTGGTGGTAGTTGGCGGCGGTAATACGGCTGTCGAAGAAGCCTTGTATTTATCCAATATTGCCCGGAAAGTCTATGTGGTACATAGACGCGATAAATTTCGTTCTGAAAAGATCTTGATCGACAAATTGATGGCGAAAGCCCAACATGGCAATGTAGAAATCATTTGGGATCACACCTTAAACGAAGTTTTGGGCGATAACAGTGGTGTTACCGGTGCTGAATTAAAACATGTCAAAAATGGCACCACTCAAAAAATAAATGTGGATGGCGTTTTCATTGCTATAGGCCATCAACCCAATACTGCCCTCTTTGAAGGCCAATTAGAGATGAAAAATGGCTATATCATCACTAAAAGTGGCTTGAGCGGCAATGCGACAGCAACCTCTGTTTCTGGCGTATTTGCTGCTGGCGATGTGGCCGATCCCATCTATCGGCAAGCTATCACTTCGGCCGGCTCTGGGTGTATGGCAGCATTGGATGCAGAAAAATACCTGGATGAATAAGCTCTTACCGATTCCACAGGGGATAGTTTAGTTGAGTCATGGCTAACTACTTGAATGTGGCGCGTTTTTAGTCTAAAATACCATCAATTATTGAATTTGTAATTTGTGAGAAACTATGTCTAAAGAAGATTGTATTGAAATGGAAGGGGTCATCGCAGAAACCCTGCCAAACACGACCTTTAAGGTTAAATTGGAAAATGGCCACATGGTCACCGCCCATATTTCGGGCAAGATCCGCAAAAACTATATCCGTATTCTAACCGGTGACAAGGTCACGGTAGAATTAACGCCCTACGATCTTACCAAAGGCCGTATCATATTCAGGCACAAAGAATCCGCCGCGGGAGCAACTGGGGGTTCTTAAAGAGCCCACCAGCTATCTCCTTGCAGACAGATTTTAAAGTTTAGAACCCACCCACTCTTTTGCCATAGATAATACGGTTTTTAGATTCGTGGCATCATTGCCCGCTGCTTGTGCCATATCCGGCCTGCCACCGCCCTTGCCACCTAGTTTTTCCGCTAAAAAGCCTACCAATGATCCGGCATGTATTTTGTCGGTTAATGAAGCACTAACCCCCACCGCTAAATGCACTTTATCTTCATAAACGCTTGCCAATACAATCACACTGGGCTCTAGAGCCGATTTACTTTGATTCAGCATTTCCCTTAAGGTCTTAGGATCCACCGTACCCACTTCGGCACAAAGATAATGAACATCCTTTATTTTTTCAGCCCGGGATAATAAATTTTTACTCTGCAATAAAGCCAATTGGCTTTCGGCTTTTTCTAAATTCTTTTCTATCTTTTTCCAGCGTTCTATCTGTGCTTTAGCACGAGTTATCGCATCGTCTTTTTGAATTTTAAGGAGATCGCATACCGTATTAAAATCTTGGCTTAAACGATCCACCCATAACCATGCCGCCATACCGGTGATCGCTTCTATGCGACGTACACCCGCTGCAATACCGGTTTCAGCAATGATTTTAAACAAACCGATATCGCCACTGCGACTCACATGTGTACCGCCACAAAGCTCTTTAGAAAAGTTTCCTATTTGTAACACACGCACTTCATCATCGTATTTTTCACCGAATAAGGCCATAGCACCACTTTGCATCGCGTCAGCAGCATTCATATGATGGGTTTCGACTAAGGTATTTTTCAAGATTTCTTCATTCACGCAAGCTTCTATTTGTCGCAAAATCTCTGGTGTTAAAGCCTTAGAATAAGAAAAATCAAATCGCAGGCGATCGGCAGCCACCAGAGATCCTTTTTGCACCACTTCCGTGCCCAATAAATGTCGCAAAGTAGCATGCAATAAATGGGTTGCCGTGTGATTACGGGCAATCGCCTTGCGCGCAGCGCTATCCACCGCGGCATGTAAACTCATGCCTAAGCGTAATTCGCCGTGTTTTAGCACGCCTAAGTGCAGAATACTACTGCCTTCTTTTTGCGTATCTTCAACCACAAATTCTATATTTTTTTGTGTGAATAAGCCTTTATCACCCACTTGGCCGCCGCTCTCCGCATAAAAAGGCGTATGCTCCAAGATAACGGCGCCTTTTTGGCCTTCTTTAAGAACATCGACTTTAGCGCCTTCACAGACTAAAGCAATAATCTTGGCATCATCCACCAGAGATTCATAGCCTATAAAATCGGTTTTATCTTCAAAAGCTAATTTTTCATGGTAATCAAATTCAAATTGGCTAGCCTTGGCCGATAATTCACGCTGCTTCTTCATTTCCTCTTCAAAGCCTTCCAGATCCAAATGCAAGCCGCGCTCTCTGGCGATATCGGCTGTCAAATCCGGTGGAAAACCATAGGTATCGTATAATTTGAAAATAATACTTCCGGGAATAAGTTGGCCGCTTAATTTAGCCAATTCTTGATTTAACAAACGCATCCCCTGCTCTAAGGTTTTGCTAAATTGTTCTTCTTCCTGTTTTAAGGTACGCTCAATGAAATCTTGTTGTTGCACTAATTTAGGATAGGCCTTACCCATAATGCGCGCCAGCATCGCCACTAAACTATAGAAAAAGGGTTTTGTTAAACCCAAGGCATGGCCATGGCGTACTGCGCGACGAATAATGCGTCGCAATACATAGCCGCGCCCTTCATTGCTGGGAATAACCCCATCGGCAATCAGGAAAGAACAGGAACGTATGTGATCGGCAATAACGCGTAAAGAAGTATGGGTTAAATCTTTGCATTGAGCGAGTGTCGCAATGGCTTGAATCATTGGCACAAACAAATCCGTCTCATAATTATTGTGCACACCTTGCATGACAGCAGAAATTCGTTCTAGGCCCATGCCAGTATCCACAGAAGGTTTGGGCAAAGGGGTTAATTCACCGGAAGCCTTGCGATCGTATTGCATAAAGACCATATTCCAGATTTCAATATAGCGATCACCATCTGCATCGGGCGTGTCGGGCGGGCCTCCAAAAATATCAGCCCCATGATCGTAAAAGATTTCAGAACAAGGTCCACAAGGTCCGGTATCTCCCATAGACCAAAAGTTATCGTCTTTGCCGCAACGCGAAAACCGTTTGGGATCGATTTTCAATTCGTCTAACCAGATGGCGGCCGCCTCATCGTCTTCTTCAAAAACGGTTACCCACAATTTTTCTGCTGGTAACTGCAACACCTGAGTTAAGAAATTCCAGGCATAATGAATAGCCTCGCGCTTAAAATAGTCGCCAAAACTGAAATTACCCAGCATTTCAAAGAAAGTATGGTGTCTAGCGGTATAACCCACATTTTCCAAATCGTTGTGTTTACCCCCAGCACGCACACAAGTTTGTGAAGAGCATGCTCGATTATAATCTCTTTTCTCTAAGCCTAAAAATACATCTTTAAATTGTACCATCCCTGCATTGACAAATAGTAAAGTGGGATCGTTGTGTGGCACTAAAGAACTGGAAGGCACTAAGGTATGGCCTTGTTGATGGAAATATTCTAAAAATTTTTGTCTTAATTCATTGCTGTTCATTTTTTTCTCGTAAAAATCGATTAATTTGCTCTAAAGAAAAACCGCGGTATTGTAAGTAACGTGCCTGCTGCGTATAGCTTTTATTGTCCTTGGGTTTCTCGCTAAAGCGTTTGCTCCAAGTCATGAATAATCCTTCCCGCCACTCTTCATCACTAAAACTTGTAGACACTTCATCCGTGCATAAGCTTTTACTTTGCAATAAACGCACAATGCGATGCGGCCCCAAACCTTGTCTATATTTGGCCTGGGTTAATAATCCGGCCAAACGCCTATCGTCCAGGAAATGATTGTCTAACAATGCCTGTATCACCTGATCAATTAATTCCAGGTTATCGCTTTTTTTTGACAATTTTTCTTTTAATTCCGCCACACTGTGATCGCGGCGCGCCAAGGCATTGAATGCTGCGCGCCGTAATGCTTTATAGTCTAATATCATTCAATGCCTATTATCCATACTGAGAAAGTGCAGGGTTAGATGTCGGTTTCCTCTAATACGTCGGCATCGTCACTCGCCAGTAAAGCTTCGGGATGCGCCAATAATTCAGAGCGCAATTTGGCATCGATTTCCTTGGCAATGGCAGGATTATCTTTCAAGAACTGACGTACATTGTCTTTCCCTTGTCCCATGCGTTCGCCATTATAGCTATACCAGGCCCCCGATTTTTCAATGACCTTATGCTTGGCGCCTAAATCGACTAGCTCGCCGTGATAGGACACACCTTCCCCATACAAGATATCGAATTCTGCAACTTTGAAAGGAGGTGCCACTTTGTTTTTAACCACTTTAACTTTGGTTTCATTGCCATAAATTTCGTCGCCCCGTTTCAAGGCACCCGTTCTACGAATATCCAAACGAACCGAAGCATAAAACTTCAGCGCATTACCACCGGTAGTCGTTTCCGGGCTACCAAACATCACACCTATCTTCATACGAATTTGGTTGATGAAAATAACCAAGGTATTAGAACGTTTAATATTAGCCGTTAACTTACGCAAAGCTTGTGACATTAATCGTGCATGTAAACCCATGTGCTGATCGCCCATTTCACCCTCAATTTCGGCTCTGGGTGTCAATGCGGCGACGGAATCTACAACAATAATATCCACGGCATTGGAACGTACCAACATGTCGACGATTTCTAAAGCTTGTTCGCCTGTATCGGGTTGGGACACGAGCAAGTCTTGAACATTCACCCCTAATTTAAGGGCATAACCCGGATCCATCGCGTGTTCTGCATCGATGAAAGCAGCCTGACCGCCCATTTTTTGGCATTCAGCAATCGCTTGCAAAGTCATCGTCGTTTTACCAGAAGATTCCGGGCCATAAATTTCTACCACCCGGCCTCGCGGAAAACCGCCACCTAAAGCAATGTCTAAGCCTAAAGAACCCGAAGAAATGGTTTCAATTTCATGTCCATCGGGGTGTTCTCCCAATAACATCACCGCACCTTTGCCAAATTGGCGCTCGATCTGATCGCGCACCGCACTCAACGCTTTTAATTTTTGCTCGTCCATCTAGAACCCCTTGTTAAATTTAATCACTCGTTTCGTCGTAACTACTCGCCCCTTTTTCAAGAAAAGCCCATATGGACTCAGCACTCACTTCGTTCCTGCTTCGCCCTTCGGGCGCAGTAGCCTGCGTCAAAAATGTTCGCCGCGCTACGCGCTTTGTGCTCACATTTTTTGGGCGCATCTGGGGTACAAATTTTCCCTGAAAAATGCTCATTTACCCGGTGTAAACTCCGCTTTTTCAGCTCAAATTTGTA
>CAMFJO010000053.1 GCA_945956945.1 uncultured Legionellales bacterium
CAGTTGCTGAGTGCAGTTTCACAGGTATCCGCCGTAATGGGGGATATAATTTTTCTTTTGGCCAAAGTATGTATATCCAGAATGAGTCTATCAATCCACAGGGGTAAAATGGCAATTATGGCTTCTCTATTCTGGGCTTTACTCAGTGGTTTAGATTTCAAAAAGGTTTCAAAAGAAGGAAGCATGGGCCTCTCCCGTGGCAATAATTTAAACTCTTTAATTTTTACAAAATTTTTCGCGCAAAAATAAATAGTACCACATTTTTCACTGCCTGATTAAAGCAGACGCCATCATTTGACTTGGATTCCAAAAATCCCCTATATTATGACTTGTTGAAATTAGAAAGACCATTTTATCGATAGACCGTTCGTCCTATAAACTTAAAATCCACCAACAGGAAAACAAAAATGAGTGAAACTAAAACTTATGCAAGCGATGTAGAACGAATCTACAGTGAATGGAATGATGCCTTAGCGGCTAAAGATACCGAGGGCCTTTTAAAGCTCTACAATGAAGATGCAACACTGGAAAGCCCTCTTGTTCGGCATTTATTAAAAACCGAAGAAGGGATTTGCAGAGGAAGAGAAGCGTTACGCAAACTAATAACCGTGTTATTTCAATGCCAACCTGAAATTCGCCGTTTTCATCGAAAGAATTTTTTTACCGATGGTAAGAATATAATCTGGGAATACCCAAGGCAATCCCCTGAAGGTGAGCAAATGGATTTTGTGGAAGTGATGGAACTCAAAAACAGCAAGATTCAACACCATCGCGTCTATTGGGGTTGGCGAGGTGTCAAAGTGCTTGAAGACAATGTCCATGGTGTCTAAACGCTAAGATCCTGCTCAAAATAGCTTATCCAGCTATCGCTTTACCGCCCACTATAGGTAAAACAAGCCCTGTAATATAACTAGCATCCGCAGTCGAGGCCAAAAAAACATAGGCGGGCGCTATTTCTTCTGGTTGTGCCGGCCTTCCCAAAGGGGTATTTTCTCCAAAATCTTTAATTTCTGCATCGCTGCGTTCTGCGGGGTTAAGCGGTGTCCACACTGGGCCAGGGGCAACACAATTTACCCTTATTTTTTTATCAATAAGATTCTGAGCTAAAGATTTAGTAAAATTATGAATAGCGGCATTGGTAGCAGCATAATCCAATAAATGTTTACTACCTTCTAAACCCGTTACCGAGCCCGTATTGATAATACTGCTTCCTTCTGGCATGTATTTCAGTGCAAACTTGGTCATATAAAAATAACCGTGTACATTCACATTAAAAGTATAATTCCATTGTTCAATAGAAACTGCTTCTATTTCTTGGCGGTGCTTTTGATAAGCCGCATTGTTGACCAAAATATCAATCTTGCCGAACTTAGCCACGGTATCCTCAATTGCCTTCTCACAAAATTCTGGATCGGAAATATTGCCTTCCATCAATAAAACTTTTTGGCCTAACTGTTCTATTTCCGATTTAATTTCTTTTGCATCTTCCCTTTCACTTAAATAAACGATAGCAATATCAGCACCTTCTCTGGCATAGAGAAAAGCAACCGCGCGCCCGATGCCTGAGTCTCCACCCGTAATTAAGGCTATTTTTCCTTTGAGTTTTCCTGCAGGCAAATAATTGGGGGCTTCATAACAGGGTTTTGGCTCCATTTCTTTTTCTATACCGGGTTGATTGAGATCTTGGGCAGGAAACGGGGGTTTAGGATAATCATTCATCATTCATTCTCCTCTGTTTTAAAACCGATGCAAAGAAAATTGAATAGAGGTGCAATTTTAAAACGAATGCTTATCACATTTTTATAACTTTAAAATTACGAGCACCTCACATTCAACCACCATAACTTTTACAGTATAGCATCTATTTTTAGCTTATCTCTGAAACGTTTTAGAAGATCTATTTTTGGATGAACGAACAATAAGGTTATAAAATTCATAGTGAAAAAACCACTATACCAAAAGCATCTGAAGATGCGAAGTAGTTTAGTGTGTTATTTACTATCTCCGCGCCTTGCACTGACGGACCAAAGGGGAAAAGTAATAAATGATATCTTTTAGAGAATAGCGATAATGTAAATTCACATCTTGAAGTGCGTTGGGTATATAAAGGCGGCCGGTGCGCCGCCTTCTTTCTGAGCCCTTCTTCTGCTTTATTTTCGCAGGTTGAATTTTCCAGAACTGCTAAGACTTTTGGGATCCAGCTCTAATTGGTCAGAATTGTTAAGGCCAATTCTAGGGTCACTCGGCTCTATTCTAGCCGAATTAGTAAGAGCTGCTCTACCCTCATTACCATTACCATTACCGAAAAAATTATGTTTTAGAGATCTTCGCCGAGGCGTATGGGATCTTTTGGGAGGTGTATCAGAAGATTCAACGCGACGCACGGTTCCGGGACTTATTCTGGCAGAATCTGCCAACCTACTTCCTATGCTTTTTTCTTTCACTTTGTCTGTAGGATCGGGCAGAGGTGCTTTAACGGAACTAAATAGTGCATTGGGTAAATCTGGATACTGCAAATTACCTGTATCATACATACTCGGTGGCAAACGCTCAGGTTTAACTGGGCTAAACAGTGGATCTATGGCCTCTTTACCTTTACCGGGACTAAACATAGTGGATAGATCTTGGTGCTCAGATTTAGAGGTATCTCGACGCTGCGATTTACCGAGAAGCACGGTACTGGAAGGAGCCCCGCGATCAACTTTACCGGGAATAAAGCTATTTGGCGGATCACGGTGCTCAGTTCTCTCTGGACTTAAAGGCGTTTGTGGATCTCGATACTGAGATTTACCTGGGCTAAACATACTTGGCGGATCGCGATGCTCAGTTCTCTCTGGATGAGATTTACCTGGGCTAAACATACTTGGCGGATCGCGATGCTCAGTTCTCTCTGGATGAGATTTACCTGGGCTAAACATACTTGGTGGATCGCGATGCTCAGTTCTCTCTGGACTTAAAGGCGTTTGTAGATCTTGATATACAGATCTACGGGGACTAAGCGGCGTATCAGGTGAGACTTCATGATTAACTCTCTCTGGACTAAAAAGTGTACTGGTTGGCTTTGGAGCACTCTCCGCTCCCTGAGTGGGGGCACGTAACCGTAAAGTGCCTGATTGACGGCGATTATTGTTCTGCGGGCTAACCGGAGCGGGGGCATTACACGGCCGATTTTGTGACACAGGTTGATTATTCGATGAATTTAGCGGCTGACTTTGTGACACAGATTGGTTGTTCGATGAACTTAGCGGCCGGCCTTGAGCAGGTAAATTCGAGGGACTCATCGGTCGAGCGTGCGCGGGTAAATTCAAAGGGCTTGTCGGCCGGCCCGGCGCAGGCAAATTTAATGGAGGCGGGCTGTGTGGGGCGGATGTTGGCTCCGATTTGAGAAGAAGTCCAGGTACATCATTAGAGGGGCGCAGCCTTCTCGATGAATTGAGAAGAGATTCGCGTTTACTTGAAATTGGTGAGGTTATGGGTGAGACGGGAGGGGATTTATGTTCGCCTATTTTGGGACTTGATAGCTGCTCTGATAAATCGAGTGCGCTGGGGTTTATTAATTTCGAGGTCATTACTCCCACGACTTCCTCGGCCTCTATTATTAACACTATGATAGCATTCAAACTGTAAGTATTTTTGATACGTGCGGCCACAAGATCAATTTTCTGATCAATATCACTTTGCAGGTATTGCGCATACCTTTTGGCAGCCTTACTCAAGGTAGAAAGGGTATTCTGAATTTTTTGCTTTTCATTTAACAACAACTTATATATCACATGGCTATCGTATTGTTGAATGACTACCAACAATATGTTCCAAATAGATTTCACTAATTCAAAACCCAGGATCTTTAATCTATTATTTTCCTCGGTCAAATTATTCTGAATATCAGACATGGCCTGAGTATTTTGGCTACCTACTGTGGATATATCCGCAGAATACATCATCTGCGCTATATTGGCAGTAGCCGCTAATCGGTTCACAATATAAAACACCAGCTCTAATTCATACACTTTAACATGTTTTTTTCTGAAGAACTTAGTGACTAAGTCGTTTAATAGCATCCGTCTTCTAGTCAGGTATTGGGCAGAAAATATGGTGGGAACATCGAGAAAACTATTACCACTGGTGACAAATGCTGGAATGCCCTGAGAGAATTTCTTTATAGCCTCTTGCATTTCTTCTTTATCTTTCCACAGCTTCTTTAATGACTCCATTAACCCGACCATATCGTAATAGTTTTTATGGTGTATGGTGGTTTGGAATGCATTCTTAAGAGCGTCAATCATTTGTGAAGTATTTTGAGCATCTTCCGGAAGCTGCTGGCATATTATAGTCTGATCGGATCTTAACTTATTTGCAATCAAGAGAATATCTTTCCGCAAATGTTTAAAACTTCCATCTCCTGTAAAAATAGCTCTAAATTTGTCATCATTTAAAATATCGATTAAATTTTTCAAAAAGGCCATGAACCCTTTTTCAAAGGTGCGAATATGCTCATACTGTTTTTTGATTAGCTCTATACGAGCTTCATACAATGGCTCTACAGCCTGATTTTGTGTAAAGTGATTGTCGAGATCTTCTTTCAAAAATTGAATATGGATCTCCCTTCTTAAACAATAGCCTTTCTCCTCGAGTTCTCTTAATAATTTTTTCTTTATGGCCTCTTCATCATCTTTCGGATCGATATGTATCAAACCTACTTGAAGCTCTCCCTGATCTGTAGTGGCACTATAAATACCTTCTGTTCGTTTATCGTTATAAATAGGATATATCTGTCGGATACTTCCTATTGGTACCGCTTGCACAAAAGTAACTTCTTTTAATTTATCCAAACGGATAGAGGTTTCTACAATTCCAGAATACACTTTAGACTCCGTCTCCGTTGCGCCAGAGTGTAATAACTGGTAATGGAGGTTATCGCCTTCTATATAGAGATATACTTTTCCTGGCTCTCTATTCTCAGGGATATCTTGTGGGGACGCACACATTTCATAAGTATAATAGTAAAATGCCTCATCTTTTAATTCTGATTCCGGAATCCCTTCCTGCCATAAAGTATAAAACATTTTGGGTATATCTGCTTCATAACGACTCCCCAAAACTTTTTGCGTAACGTGGATCAATTTTTTGATTTCTGGGTAGGTATTATGGGGATGCGTCATTTTTTCTGTCAAAGAGCTTAAATACTGTTGTGCGGGTTTATAGCCTTCCTTTAGAATTTCCCCCCCCCTTTTTTCTTCCTTTGCCGCGGTAGTAAGCCAATCAAGCGCTTTTAGTTCGTCCTTTTCTACGCCGCGGCCTTCTTGGTATTTCACCCCTAAATAATACTGCGCTTCTGTATGCCCTTGCTCGGCTGCGCTTTTCATCCATTTTTCTGCTTGTTTCTCATCTTTCTCTACACCGCGACCTTCTTCGTATCTTCGCCCCAAAAAATATTGGGCTTCCTTGTGCCCATTATTGGCTGCCTTAATCAGCCATGTGACTGCTTGTTCCTCATTCTTTTCGATTCCGCCTTCTCCCTGTTGATAGAGCATCGCGACAGAATATTGGGCATCAGCATGGTCTTGCTCTGCCGCTAATAAAAACTTTTCTAAAGCAAGCGGATAATTCTCAAATCCAGGATAAATGGTATAAACCAACCCTAAGCGGTATTGTGCGCCCTTATGTCCGAGCTGTTCCTGCCCTCCTATAGACGCGGGGGTAGCCGCTTTGGTATACCAATTTATCGCGGACTGCAGATTCTTTTCAGGTCCACGGCCTTCTTCGTACATCATCGCTAACCGGCACTGCGCCTCCCTATGAGAACCTTTTTCTGCGGCTCTGAGAAAACACAAATAGGCTTCTTGCTCATTCTTCTCAGTTCCACGCCCCTCCTCATACATTGCGCCTAAACGATATTGTGCTTCTATACAATATTTTGTTTCCACACGGTCTAGTTTTCTCACAACTCCGGCAGCTTTGTAAAAGCATTTAATCGCTTCTGCCTCGTCTTTTCTAATTTTACCTGAACCTGTCTCATATTTTAGCCCTAAAGCATACAGCGCTGGCACATATTCCTGAGCTGCTGCTTTATTAAAATAGTCAAGGGCTAGCGCCTCGTTCTTTTCGACTTTACCCGAATCTGTTTCATAACCTGTGTCCGCCATTGCCCCTAAAATATACTGTGCCGGCGCATACTCTTGTCGTGCTGACTTCTCAAACCACTGTTGCGCCAATTGTAGATTCCGC
The DNA here is from genome assembly GCA_945956945.1 of uncultured Legionellales bacterium. Lineage (GTDB taxonomy): Bacteria > Pseudomonadota > Gammaproteobacteria > UBA1113 > UBA1113 > VFKP01. Next base: position 6,229 of record CAMFJO010000053.1, read on the forward strand.
GGAACACCATGGCCTTTATAATGC
>CAMFJO010000054.1 GCA_945956945.1 uncultured Legionellales bacterium
GCGTGGGTGAGATTTATTATTTTCAGGACAGGAAAGTCAATATCGATCCCAGTTCACTGGATGTCGTAACTTTCTATAATAGTGTACCGCCCACCAATACTTTCTCCCCTATTGCCAGTGAGGCCAGTTATCGCGTGACACAGAATTGGAATTTAAATGGAAACCTTGCTTGGAACCCACAAGATGGTCAAGAAGAAGAAGGAACGAATAGTCAAACAGGGGAAACCAATCTGGTCGATGTGCCGCGAGGTCTGAACAATGCTGCCATGGCCTTACAGTATAAGCGCGATAATAACCATATCTTTAACATAGGCTATACTTTTTTACGTGGGGGCGATCAATTACTGGATAGCAACGGGGTGCCGCTCACCAATCTGGGTAATTCGAAGAATAACTTGAATCAAACCGATCTTTCCGCGGTATGGCCTTTATCACCACAATGGAAAACATTTGGGCGTTGGAATTATAACGTGAGCCAGTCACACGATCAAAATTTAATGGGCGGATTGGAATACGACACCTGTTGTTGGGCAATTCGTTTGGTTGGTGCACATGCTTTTAATTATCTAGACGCTGAAAATGAAGATAGGCCGCAATTTAACAACACTATTTATCTGCAATTTGCGTTTATCGGTTTGGGTAATGTGAGTACCAATAATGCTTCTGGTTTGTTGCGTGATAGTATTCCTGGTTATACCGATAGTTTTGGCGCACCTTTGCCAAGTTTGAGAGAGAATGCTGCGTGATGACATAGCCTTTATTTTTGTTCTTTCAAGATCTTTTATCTATAGTTTTCGCATCTTCAAGTGCTTTCGGTATATATTATTGTGAGTTTAATGTACATTGCTTAAACTTTGTATTTCCTGCTGTTTTAGAAGCAATATAATATTATCTTCCCGGATTTAGCCTGGGCGTATAAGAATTGTTATTACCTGCTTGGGCATTGGGAATTAAAGCATCTTGTGGATTCAGCGGTACTTGACGTGGTAAAGTGTTTAGGGACAATGTGGGATCGCTGACGAGTTCTCCTTTGAACGTTGTGCCTAACCTATTCAATTTGGTGAAATGCTCTGGAAAGGCTTTTGCAAAGATTTCCATCATGGAGGCAGAGATGGCTAAACCGCTGGCTACCATGCGTACAAAGCTGCCCATTTGGTAATTCATGACGCCACCTATAGCATTTAATACGACGGCGAATAATTTATCACCCGACAGTGGTCCTACAATATTGCTAAGATCCACATAAATCATCTTGCCATCTGGCAGGTTAATCAATTTTTTATTTTCATTTTCCTTAATTTCTTTTTGCTGCGCTGGATTTAAATCATCCAGACTGTCTATTTGCGCAAGCTCAACGACCAATTCTTCTTGATGTTGTTCTGCTAATTCCTTTCTCTCTTGATGCAATAGAAAGTCTTCCAGAGACTCAATCAGATCCTGATGTTGCTCTAAGACGATGTCTTCGCTCGGCAATATAAATCCTGCAAAAGGTCCGGCACGGCCATGATCGCCTGTCAGAATGGCTGACCATAATTCGTAGACGTATTTGTCGCTGGCAATCCAAGCTAGACCTTCTTTAGGAAGCATTTTTTCTGCGACCACTAAAGTATCCAAGTGTGCAATGGCATCGCGTGTTTCAGTTTCAAAGGAGTAACGATAATGGGTAATTTCTTCGTATTGTGTCATAGGACCTGACTTAGGTTGCCAGCGTTGTTTATATTCACCATGCGCATCACACAGTGAGATCCAGTAAGTGGCGTAAATTTCACCGACGCCTAAGAATAATGCTGCGGTGTACAGTGCATAAGACCATAAAGCAATGTTGGCTGGAACTTTATCACGGCCATAACTTTTAACAGGAGTTTGTTCTCTATATAAGCGCATCGTTTGAAAAGCGCGTAATAGACCTAGTAACAATGAACCATTCGTATGATTGAAGTGAAAATTACGCCTGGAAGGTAATTGTTGTACGTATTCGGCAAAGCCATTTAAAGCACCTAAATAGAGATGGTTATATTTTTCTTCCGTAGTGTAAGCCAATTGTTGCAATTGAGGTAAAATATGAGTGACCCGATGATCTTGTAATAATTGTTTACTTGACTTGATAGGCAATAACATCGGCAAACGAATACGATAAGGTTTGGGACTGAATACTTTTTTAGTGGAAATATTTTTAGTTGATTTAAACATAGTAGTGCTCATTTGAAAATCCATTTTCTGTCGTTGAAATAACCTCAACTATTATTTAATTATAATATGAAAGGCTATTTTAACGCAAGGTGAGCCAAAAAGTCAATGTAAATCAATTTGTTATATTTGTCGGCATGGTAAAATCCAATTGCCGCCACGCTTCGTACACGGCAATGGCCACCGTATTGGCCAGATTAAGACTACGGCTCAGGGGGTGCATGGGAATCCGCAGAATATGCTGTGGGGATAAAGCGTTTAAGATAGTCGTAGGTAGACCGCGTGTTTCAGGACCAAATAATAAAAAATCATTTTTTTGATATTGTACCTGGGTGTAGGAATGATTTCCTTTGGTAGAGAAAGCGAAAAGACGTGCAGTTCTATGTTCTGTTAGAAAATGTGACCAGTCATCATAATAACGAATGGTAGCATATTCGTGATAATCTAAGCCGGCGCGTTTTAAAGTCTTGTCATTTAACTCAAAGCCCAAAGGTTTAATCAAATGCAGGGTACTGCCCGTGTTGGCACATAAGCGAATGATATTGCCGGTGTTAGGTGGGATCTCCGGTTCAAACAAAACAACATTCACCGTAACTCACGCCCCGCTTTATTGTACTCACTGTACGCGTAGATGATTGAGTAGTTACCCTTCATCACAAATTACCCATTCAGCTCGGTCAGTTCATTTTGCGACAGAGATTGTTTCACCGGATCGTTGCTTGGTTGTCTAAAGGATACCGGTGGCGGTGCTACCGTCGTATTGGTTTCATTGTTTTTCGTAGACACATCCTGTTTTACTGGAGTGTCTGTGACGGCATTGGTTTTTGTATCTTGGCTGGATGGCGCTGTATTATTGTTGGCGTTATTGTTGGGAAGATCCGCTGCGACATCTCTGTCTACGACAGCGTCATCGACGTAATCATCACTTAAGGGATCGTCATTATTGGTATTGGCTTTATTACCGTAGCCTACATCACGCCCTGTATAACGCTTAATAAGGCTAGCGCGTTTTTGTAGATAAGCATCGCGAATGAAGACGTATTGATCCAAGGAAGCTTGGCGAGCAATGTCTTCAGAAGAAAGTAAGCTTGCACGCAGATTAACAATATCCAGTACTATCATGACATTGCGTAGCGTAGGTTCGCGATCCATATATCCCCATAAGCTTAAGTAGCGGTAATTCGGCCACAAAGCCAGCGCATCTCGAATAGAGCTTGGCCCAATCACCGGTAAGACCAGGTAAGGGGAAGTGGTAATACCATATTGTGCCAGTGTAATACCAAAATCATTGTAATGTTTAGTGAGCCCCATACTGGAAGCAGGATCAAATAAACCCAATAAACCGACAGTGGTGTTAACGACAAAACGGCCTAGCGCAATAGCACTTAATTTTAAATTACCTTGCAAGGTATCGTTTGCAAAGGTAGGGACTTCGCCGATGTTACTAAAAAAGTTGGTAACGCGATCCCGCACCACTTGAGGCGTTACGAAGGTATACCCCTGGGCCACAGGCTTTAGGGCATATTTATCTAATTTTTCATTAAAGCTAAAGGTGGCTCTGTTCATACCTTGTAAGGGATCAGCGGGGTCGTGAGCATATTGACTGTTAGAACAGGCGGTGAGTAAGACTGCAGTAGTGCATAATATCGTTCTGTAGGCCGCTTTTTTAGAAAATTTCATGCTATTTTATCCAGATACTCATCATTTTATTTTATTACCTTATCCTCTATAAGGTCGTATGGTTTGTAAGATTAGCACAAAACGATAGAATATAGTAATAGGACAAATTGTTTATATTATAGTCAGATCGACTTCGTGCTTTAGAGTATTGTGTCTATCCTATTGGTATTCATTTTTAAAACCGATATACTAGGGCCGATTAACCAAATGTCAACAGGCCCTAAAGCCGATTAACCCACATTTTTAGAGGATATAGTCGAATGCAAGCGATGCTACCCCAACATACTTTATCGCGTTTAGCGGGATTATTGGTTGAATGTAAACAACCCATAGTTAAAAAGCTACTCATGAAATTATTTTTAAATTGTTATGATGTTAATTTAAGCGAAGCTGAATCTACCGATCTGAATACTTATGAGAGTTTCCAAAGTTTATTCACACGCAAACTGCGGCCTGAAGCGCGGCCCATTGCGATAGGCGATACGGTATTGGTAAGCCCCGTGGATGGCACTATCAGTGAAATGGGGGATATCAAAGGTCAACACCTGTTGCAAGTTAAGGGTTGTTATTATGATTTGGCAGATCTATTGGCTTTAAAACCACATCAAGACAATCCTTTTGATTCTGGGCATTTTATGACAATTTATTTGGCACCTAAGGATTATCATCGTGTGCATATGCCTTGTGAAGGGGTGTTGCAACAAACCGTCTACGTTCCAGGGCGGCTGTTTTCTGTCAATGAACGCAGTGTAGCGCGTATTCCACGGTTATTTGCCCGAAATGAACGCTTAATCTGTTATTTTGATTCTCCTGCAGGTCCTTTTGCCGTGATTTTTGTCGCTGCCATGCTGGTTGCTGGAATACATACGTCATTTGCTGGCCGCATTGTTCCCAATTCTGCTAAAGAGAAGCAGATCGCTGATTATGGAAATTTGCCCTTTGCCAAGGGAGCAGAGTTGGGTTATTTTTGCTATGGTTCAACCGTTATTTTATTGTTTCCCAAACAACAAGCACAATTTTTACCCTCCTTAGCGTCTGGTCAAAGTTTGCGCATGGGACAGGCCATTGGGGCTATTGGTTCAGGAGCCTATTCTATTATTAATTAGGGCTTGTTGATTTTACCAAAATAAAAAGAAAGGAATTGAAGTGTTAATAATCTCTTTGCCACACATCGACTCGTACCATGAGTTCATTGGATTTTAAGGAAAAGAAACTGGTGCATTTTTTTTATTTTTTTGATTATCTTCAAGAAGGACAACAAATTTTTCTAAACTTGGGCTTTTTGAAGTAGACTGAATGTTTTTTAGTGCCCCCATGAGAGTATCATAGCTTATCATACTTTTTTTAATCTGTTCTCTTTCTTCTGGCTTAAAGCCACAATCGGAAATAGGTTTATCATCTTTATATAAATAAAGTTTAGAATAAAAAGGAGGCTCTTGTTCAACAAAAACCAATTTAATTTTGTCATCTACAGAAAGGCTTTTATGTTCTTCATCAAATAGTCCAAACATCATTTTCTCCTAAGCCAAAATTAGTCTCATAGCTGCCGCGATCGCGGGTCTTCGCCTCTGTTGCCGGCTCACGAACTAGACTTTGCTTTAAGCATTCCTTGTTCGATTCTCGGATTCTAAGCTCATTTAGTATATCAGAATTATAGGGCGTTTACTTAATAAATTCAATACAATAATTCTTGTATTAAGGGTGTTTTCAAGCGATATTCCGTTGTTTTATAACATAAAAATTACTTTCATTTAATATTTTACCATTATCAAACTATAATTAAATTAGTTCTAGCACAGAGAAGAATTGATAAAATGATCGTTATTGTGGGCTCTGGCCCGATAGGTCTTTATATTGCAATTGCGCTAGCTAAAAAAGGATATAAACCTATACGGGTAATTGACAGACATGCCAAAAGTTTTTCTAGGCCTGGAGTGGTTGCGGTAGAGGCTGGCGAAATAATTTCTACAGAACTTAAACGGTTTGCGATCGACGTCGAAATCGATACAGCAGGATCTTTTCCTGAAACTTACTATATCCGTGATATTCAACAAGCATTGAAGCAAAAAGCAGAAGGATTAGGTGTACAATTTATTTTTGCTCATTTTGAAAGTATCCAAGAAGATAGTATTAAAGTAGAAGGTGACGACAAACTAATTCCCTGCAGCTTACTTGTTGATTGTTCTGGTGAAAGCCGGAAAGTGGTTTCCTATATAAATGAAAATTCAGGCCCAGAAAAAGTTTTTCCTGTTTTTCCGATTGCGATAAATCCCGTAAAAAATAATTTTGTTGCCTTTATTAAGGTGGATGCAGCATCCGCTTCGATTCTTAACCACCCTATTAAAGATTATTCAAATGAAGCGAGAATGCTGGCGC
>CAMFJO010000055.1 GCA_945956945.1 uncultured Legionellales bacterium
CTGGATATTGTTCAGGCAAACCAATTTGGATTAAACGTCTGTTGGCGATAAAGTGTAAATACTCTTCAAACATGCCAGCATTCATGCCCAAAATGCCGCGTGGCATCGTGTCTATGGCATATTGGTATTCCAGAGCCACACCTTCCTTGATCATGTTGATGGCTTCTTGCTGCATGTCGGCTGTCCACAGATGAGGATTTTCAATCTTGATCTGATTGATGACGTCGATACCAAAATTCAAATGCATGGATTCATCGCGTAAAATGTATTGAAATTGTTCTGAGGTACCGGTCATTTTATTGCGTCTACCCATGGAGAGTATTTGGGTGAAGCCGACATAAAAGAAAATGCCTTCAAAGACAACGTAAAAAGCAATTAAATCGCGTAATAAACGTTTATCGTTTTCAGGCGTACCGGTCTGAAAAGTAGGATCGCCCAAACTCTGCGTGTATTTTAAAGCCCATACGGATTTACGCGCTACGCTGGGAATTTCTCGATACATATTAAATACGGCCGCATCATCTAAACCCAAGCTTTCTATTACATATTGATAGGCATGGGTGTGCAAGGCTTCTTCAAAGGCTTGTCTTAGCAAATATTGGCGACATTCTGGATTGGTGATGAGCCTATAAACAGCCAACACCAAATTATTAGCGACCAAGGAATCGGCAGTAGAGAAAAAGCCCAGGTTACGCAGAATAATCAAACGCTCATCCTCTGTTAACCCATCCTGGCTTTTCCACAGGGCCAGATCGGCCGCCATATTAATTTCTTGTGGCATCCAATGGTTGGCGCAGGCATCTAAGTATTTTTTCCATGCCCATTCATATTTAAAGGGAACCAATTGATTGAGATCGGCTCTGCAATTGATAATTTGCTTATCGTCCACTTGAATGCGCATTGCACCCATTTCAATTTGTTCTAAACCGGTAGAGCCGCCGTGATGTGGAGTCTTCATGATACCCATAGTCCCCTGTGTTTCTGTTCTCAATTCACTCATGTGTTTCATCTCTCTCTAAAGTATACAACTATTGACAAGCTTCGCAATCAGGATCGTCTATGGAACACGCTTTAGGTTCGGTAGGCGTTTCTGATTTCACGGCATTTAAGGCACCATCTGCAATGGTGGAACGTTCCGCATTGGTGGCTCCTAATGATCTTAAATAATACGTGGTTTTTAATCCCGATGTCCAGGCTAATCGGTACAAATCATCCAGTTTTTTACCCGATGGAGCGGCCATGTACAGATTTAAAGATTGCGATTGATCCAACCATTTTTGTCGTCTAGCACCCGCCAGTACTAAAGCAGTGGGATCGATTTCAAAAGCAGAGGCATAACGTTTTTTCAAATAATCTGGAATACGTGAAATTGCTTTTACACTGCCATTAAAGTACTTTAAATCGGTGACCATGACATTATCCCATAAGCCTAAAGCTTTTAAGTCATTCACCAAGTAAGGGTTAATGACCGTAAACTCACCGGACAAATTGGATTTCACATATAAATTTTGGTAAGTAGGTTCTATGGATTGACTGACACCGACAATGTTAGAAATCGTTGCAGTAGGTGCAATGGCCATGACATTGGAGTTGCGCATTCCTTGTATTTTTACTTTCTCACGTAAATTATGCCAATCTAAAGTGTAGCTGCGATCCATGGTCAAATATTCAGGGCCACGAGCCTTAGCCAATAATTCAATAGAATCCAGCGGTAAAATACCTTGAGACCACAAGGATCCCGGGAAAGTTTCATAACTGCCGCGTTCTTTGGCTAAGTCACTAGAAGCATTGATAGCATAAAAGCTAATGAGTTCCATTGAACGATCTGCAAAACTGATAGCATCATTGCTTTCATAATCTAAGCCTAATTTATACAAGGCATCCTGAAAGCCCATTAAGCCCAAACCAATGGGTCTGTGACGCAAATTAGAGTATTCTGCTTGTGGTACGGGATAAAAATTAATATCAATGACGTTATCCAGCATACGCACGGCAGTGGTGATGGTTTTACGCAATTGTTCGGTATCTAATTTGCCATCGTGGATGTGGGCGGGTAAATTAATACTGCCGAGATTACACACGGCAATTTCATCTTTAGAGGTATTTAAGGTAATTTCAGTGCACAAATTAGAACTGTGTACGACGCCCACGTGTTGTTGTGGCGAGCGAATATTACAAGGATCTTTAAAGGTTACCCAGGGGTGGCCTGTTTCAAATAATAAGGAAAGCATTTTACGCCACAGGGTTTTGGCCGAGATGACTTCAAAGTTTTTGATTAAACCCTGTTGTGCTTTTTCTTCATAAGCCAAATAGGCCTTTTCAAAAGCTTTGCCATATAAGTCATGCAGATCGGGTGTTTCATCCGGAGAAAATAAGGTAAAAGGTTGATCGTTAACGACGCGTTTCATGAAGAGATCGGGGATCCAGTTAGCGGTATTCATATCGTGTGTACGCCGACGTTCATCCCCTGTATTTTTACGCAATTCTAAAAATTCTTTAATGTCTTTATGGAAGGTTTCCAGATAGGCACAACCGGCTCCCTTGCGTTTACCGCCTTGATTAACCGCTACCATGCTGTAATTTGCAACCACCATAAAAGGAACTACGCCTTGGGATTTACCATTGGTCCCCTTGATATAAGCACCCATGGCGCGTACCGGTGTCCAATCGTTGCCTAAGCCGCCCGCAAATTTGGACAATAAGGCATTGTCCTTGATACCGCTGTAAATATCGTCTAAATCATCGCCAATCGTGGATAAATAACAACTGGAGAGTTGTGGACGTAAGGTTCCTGAGTTAAATAGCGTCGGTGTCGAACTCATGTAATCGAATGAAGACAACAATAGGTAAAATTCAATAGCGCGTTCATTTTTTTGTGGTTCATTTAAGGCTAAACCCATGGCAACGCGCATGAAGAAAGCTTGAGGTAACTCATAACGTACGCCATTAGCGTGCAAGAAATAGCGATCGTACAAGGTTTGTAGACCCAAATAGGTAAATTGTTGATCGCGATTCGCTATCAATACTTGACTTAAACGTTCTAGATCGAATTCTTGTAACCGCGGATCCAAGCGCTCTAAAGCAACCCCACGCGCAATGAAGGTCTTAAAATAAGGCGCGTAGGCTTTGGCCATGTCTTCTGGCGATAAATGGGTTGCTAAACCCAAAAAGCCCAGCGCTTCATTTTGTAAATCGTCTAACAGTAAGCGTGCAGTAACATAGGTATAATTGGGCTCTTGTTCTATCAGTGTACGTGCAGCCAATACCAGGGCATGATTGACTTCCGTTAAAGTGACGCCATCAAATAAATTGCGTGAAACATCTTTTAGGATGGCGTTGGCATCGACATCTTTTAAGTCATGGCAAGCAGCCCTCACGCGGGCTTGTAAACGCCCCATATCCAAGGGTACACGCAAGCCATCGTCCAGTGTCACGTGTAATAAGGGTTCATCCGGTGCTTTATTCTCACGGGCCTTACGATGTTCTTCTCGATACAACACATAAGCGCGCGCCACTTCGCGTTCGCCCGAGCGCATCAGGGCCAATTCTACCTGGTCTTGGATATCTTCAATATGAATAATGGGATTTTCAGTCAATCGGCGTTTAAAGCGGTCGTCTATTTCTTGTACCAATAGGGAGACTTTGGCATGGATGCTCTCAGAACTGGGGCTGTTAGGTCCGCTGGTGGCCAGAAAGGCTTTAGTCATGGCGATGGCAATTTTACTGAGGTCATAGGGAACCACCTTGCCATTACGGCGAATAACGCGTAATTGTCCAGGCTGTGGGCTAAATGTATTATTTTGCTTCATTTTCATCTCTTCATTGATAGCCTCTGGGGCTAAAGTTGCATCACTCATTCTCATCTCCATTAATATATGACAGTACGACATGCGCACAAAAAACACTATATGTAGTTATTTCAAGCTTCATAAGTACAAGATAAAGGGTTTTTGGAGGGAATGCAAGCGTATATCTTGGGTATAACCTGTGGATAAGTGGGAAATTGAAGAAAAGAAGCGATTATTTATTAAAGGACTGGTAACAGGGGGATTTTGTTCAAAATAAAATCAACGATTCTCCCGCAGCTTCTTGATATCGACACCGCAAAGATCTAACAAGTGGTGTAAGGCTTTACCACGTTCATCACCCAGGCCGTCTATATAAGTCTCAATGTAGGCGGTTAAAACATAACGGTATTCGGGGTGCAATAAAAGCGGCAGTATTTTTTCAGCGCGCTCAATAGCCAATTTTTCACCGGTTAGGCAAGTTTGAAAGAGTATATCGGCAAGCAATGTTATAATGGAAACTCGACGAGGGGGATTAGCATGCTTAAAACGGGCAATGCATTCTTCTAGCGCGCGGTCTTGGTCCCATAGCCGCCAAAATTCAAATATTTCTAACCTGTTTGCGGCTGCTGTGTCTAAGTCAATATTGTCTTGCACATGCGATAGTAGCCATAAATAAGCCGGCATACTGGCTTCTATATTCGCCCAAGAGCAATTGCCAATGACTTGCCCCTGAATAGGCAGTTGTGCAATGGGGGTTAAACCCAGATAAATTTCCAGTTCCTCTTCTACAAAATGACGGTTTAAAGGCGTATACAAGAGGTGTTTTAAGAAATCTTCATTAACACGTTCAGGGTATTCTATACTGTAGAGTACAATACTACCATGGCGTTTGCGTGCTTCGCCTCTATCACATTTGATCCAATAGTCTTTATAATAAATAAAAGAGATAGCATGCCCTTCATAACCAATAGGTAACAATAAGGGTTTAAATTGCAGCAGTTTACGAAGCGTGTTCCGCACCGTATTGATATCAAACAGGTAATGTTGATAACGCGCCAATTGGGCTGCTGTGCGCAATGCCATAGAATAATGCTTTAATAAATCAAATTGTTGTCTATAGCGTTTGGCGCCAAAATTATAAATAAACCGTTCCATTGAATCGCGCACCAAGCCCATGGTGAATTCCAGAAAAAATCCTTCGTATTCTAATTCTACAAAGCGATCTTCAGGTGAGTAAATGTCCACCGAGCCTTGCAATTCAAAGCGATGGCCGAGTAATTTGGCGTGAATAAAATCCTGCGCAAAACTAAGGCTTGCACCATATTGAAATAAGAGTTCTTTGATGGGCTGTTGTTGTCTCAAGGTAGGCATGACTAAGACCGATAATCCGCCTATAGCGTAGGCGTTTGGGTCGGCACCATGCTCTAATAAGGCCCGCGCAAAGGGAATATTGTTGTTATCCACGACCCAATGGAGGGCAGTACGGCCGGTTAAGTCTTTGCCTTTGACATCAGCCCCTGCTTCTAATAAAGCGGTTCCTATCTCTATTTTATTGGCAATAGCGCTTTCAATAAGAGGGGTATAGCCAAATTCATCATAGTCATTCAAAAGAGAAGGTTCTTCCGCCAAATAGGCGATCACCGCGTCTTTATCATCATAAATGATGGTTTGTGCTAGTGTTTTCTTCATGAGCTTAAAAAGCCCAGATCAACTCTGGGCTTTTTCACACGTTTAGATTGGAAGGGGTCGTTATGCCAAATCACCATGGTCAATTGGCCCTATCTAGCTTAAGCTTGTGCTAAGTCTTTGATTTTTTGGTTTAAACGACTTTTGTGACGTGCAGCTTTATTCTTGTGGATGATCCCTTTATTCACCATACCATCAATAACGGGTAGGGCTTCTTTATAGGCTGCATTGGCAGCGGATTGGTCGCGTCCAGCAATGGCAACCAGTACTTTCTTAATATAAGTACGGAATTTAGAGCGTAAACTGGTGTTGTGTAATCTGCGTTTTTCATTTTGTACCGCGCGTTTTTTCGCGGATTTAATATTAGCCAAGGGTTCCTCCTGCGGATAATTGCTAAAATTTAATAAGTTTATATTATCCCTAATCACACAAGGGCTGTCAAGCAGCACTGTGGCCACTCATCTCTTCTGTTCAATTAATGCACATATTTAGGGCTATCATAAAATCACACGATAGTTTACACTCATTTCGCTTTTCGGGGTTATTAGGGGTAATTTAGGCTATTTTAGGCTATTTGGAGGCATACATGGAGCGCAAGAATAAGTCGTCTTTCGAGGAAAGATATACCTATGAATATTCTAATGAATATTATGCAAGGCATAAAAAAGGATTTTTAAAGCGCATATCCAATGTCTTAGAACAGCATATGGCCGCTAAAGCCTTAAAGCTGGCGGGTTCACCTAAATC
>CAMFJO010000056.1 GCA_945956945.1 uncultured Legionellales bacterium
TTCTAAAGAGGGCTTAGCCATTGCAAGAGGATGGATACAATCGGGACAACTATTGGGAAACCATACTTTTAGCCATCTAGATTTAGCGACTACTTCTAGCAAAATCTATCCGCATGATATTCACAAAAACAACCTTTTATTACAACAATTGATGGGGAAAAAAGATTATCATTATTTTCGTTATCCTTATCTGGCAGAAGGTGATACTCTAGAAAAACGCAATACTGTCAGAGCCTATCTGATAAAAGAGCATTATAAAATTGCACCGGTCACCGTTGATTTTTTTGATTACGAATGGAATGATGCCTATGTACGTTGTCTTAAAAAGAAAGATAGGGCGGCTATTGCCTGGTTGAAACAATCGTATTTGGAACAAGCAGTCAATGCCTTAACCATTTCACATGTGTTATCCATGCAACTATTTAATCGCGATATCGATAATGTATTGCTGATCCACATGAATGCCTTTAGCGCGCTGATGCTAGACGATCTGCTAAAGACTTATGAAAAGCAAAAGGTGACATTTATTTCTTTGCCCGATGCCCTAAAAGATACAGTCTATGAAATTAACCCCAATGTTGTCCGAGACAGAGCTTATACCTTTTTAAACCAGGTGAGGTTATCGCGTGGTTTGACTAACCCACCCGTGGTTTCTAAGCTGTATGCAACATTGCCGGAAGATAAGCTCAATAACCTGTGCTTTTGAAGTAAGTTTTTGACTGGATCCCCGACTTCGGCCTAAAGGCCTCGTCGAGGATGACATAGACCTGATCTAACTTAGATTCTATACGACTCTTCAAATCTACGTCATCCTCGGCCGCAGGCCGGGGATCCAGTTTTGAAATAAGTTTTTTACGGCAACGGCGCACTTTGAGTTTACTCCACCGCACTGCGCACCAATACTTCGCGGCCACCATTGGAACCCGGTCTACTGACCACGCCTGCACTTTCCATGTCTTCGACCAAACGCGCTGCACGGTTAAAACCAATTTTAAAACGGCGCTGTATTGAGGAAATAGACACTTTGCCGCTGTCTATCACCAAATTAACCGCTTCATCATACAAGGGATCAGCTTCGCCTGAGGATTGTCCCGCACCACTCGCTTCGCCACCTTCGTCATCCGCTTCCAATACTTCCACCAAATATTGCGGTGGGCCATAAGCGCGCCGCAATTCACTGACGACATTATGCACTTCTTCATCCGCCACATAAGCACCATGCACCCGCATCGGCACACCGGTTCCAGGCGGTAAATACAGCATATCGCCATGCCCCAGCAATTGTTCCGCGCCTTGTTGATCCAACACCGTGCGGGAATCAATACGCGAAGAGACCTGGAAGCTCAGGCGTGTAGGAATATTTGCTTTAATCAACCCCGTGATCACGTCCACGGAAGGTCTTTGTGTGGCCAAGATCAAGTGGATCCCCGCGGCACGCGCTTTTTGCGCAATACGGGCGATGAGTTGTTCTACCTTTTTACCCACCACCAGCATCATATCGGCAAATTCATCGACAATCACCACGACTGCCGGTAATACGGTTAAAGCATCTCGAGATCCATCAGGGTATTCTGGTTTGGTCATGTCAAATAAGGGTTCTTCTGCTTTGATCGCGTCTTTGATTTTTTGGTTATAACCTGCAAGATTGCGCACGCCCACAGAAGCCATCAAGGCATAACGTTTATCCATCTCGGTTACACACCATTTTAAGGCATTGGCAGCTTCACGCATATCGGTGACGACGGGCGTTAATAAATGCGGGATCCCTTCATAAACTGATAATTCCAGCATTTTAGGATCAACCATAATAATACGGACATCTTCGGGTTTTGCCTTGTAGAGGAGGCTTAATATCATCGCATTTAAACCCACCGACTTACCGGCACCAGTTGTTCCCGCGACCAACAAGTGTGGCATTTTAGCCAAATCCACAATAATGGGTATACCCGCAATATCCTTACCTAAGGCTAAACTAAGCGGTGATTTCGATTGCTGATATTGTTTGGATTCTAAAATTTCACGCTAGCGCACCGTTTCTCGCGTGTCATTGGGTAATTCTAAACCGATAAAAGATTTACCCGGGATCACTTCCACGACACGGACACTGACCACCGATAAGGCGCGCGCCAAATCTTTAGCAAGTCCCGTAATTTTACTCACCTTCATGCCAGGCGCTAAGCTTAATTCATAACGGGTCACCACCGGGCCTGGATAAACGCCTTCTACTTGTACCGCGACACCAAAATCCGCTAAATGACGTTCTACTTGACGAGATTTTTCTTCCAGAGCCTGCCTCGACCAAGGCTGCAATTGTTTTTGTTCGGCATGTTCCAATAAATCCAATGAAGGCAAACCATCGATCAAACCTTTGGTGCCGCGTCCTTTAGTCGCCGCTTTAGGCGCTGGGACGGGTATGGGCATCGTGATTTTAGGCGCTTCAGTGCGTGCAGCGGGAGGCTCTATTTTAGTTGCTTCAATCACGGGCCTTTCAATCGGAATCGGTTTTATTTTTTCAAGGGGGGCTTTGGTTTCATTTTTTAAAGCACGCATGTCTCTAAAAAATTGCCATACACCTTGTCGACAAGCTTTCAACCATGCCAATAGTTTAATACTGATGCGGTGTAAAAATTGCCGCCAAATTAAGCCCGTAAAAAGAGTAACGCCAATAAAAAATAAGGCCAATAAAATAACGCTGGCACCAAAACCATTAAAATCAGAAGATAATAATCCCGATAAAACACTGCCTAAAATACCGCCTGGCGCAATTTGGGTATTGGCTGGGTGCGCATCCCATAAGCTCAATAGCGCGCAACCTGCGGCAACAATCAAACAAAACCCCACCCATTTACTGGTAAATAAGTGCAAATTGCCTTCATCTTCGGCAGCCGCTTTATCTTTAATATTCAACCAGGCCGCACAAGCTGCCATAATGGGCAAACAATAAGCCCAATAGCCAAAAAAAGAAAATAATATATCGGAAAAATAAGCCCCTACTCTACCACCGGCATTGGCAATATCCGCCGTGGTCGCCGCGCGTGACCAGCCTGGATCGCTATGATGGTAAGTAATCAATGACAATAGGACATAGAAAGCCAAAGCAACGCTTAATATCAAAATGCCTTCACGTAAGCGATAGTGCAACTCTTGAGGAGGAGGTGCTTTCTTATTCGCAGCCTCTTTTTTTTTGCGGGTTCCTTCTTTTTTAGGTCCTTTTTTTGCAGCCACTCTCGTCTAGGCCCCTACTGATTCTGGTTGATACACGGGTAACGCTTCCCGTTTGCTTTGTTCAAACGCTTCTGTCCAAGGCTCACGGTGTTGATCCAAAACCTGGCCATCCAATTCATCGGCCAATTGCATCGCACAATCCACCATTTCATTGAAAGCATGACGAGGCCGCACTGCTTTGTGGGGATAAATGAATAAACACAATCCAGGCGTCACGAAATCACCCATATTGGTTAAATCAATCGTACCAGTGCCCGTGGCAGCGGCCACACTGAAAATAATACGGCCTTCTTCATCATAACGGTGCACTATATTCATAGGGCCAGATTGCAAGCCTTGGGCCATTAAACTTTGCATTAATTCATACCCCATAAATTGGCCATTCGCACCGGCGGCAACGTACATGACCAATAATTCGTCTTCATCGATGGGGGCTTTGGCCTTGCTGGCCGGGGCCGTTGCTGGCGCCACATGGCTGTTCGTCGATTCTCTGGGTTGATAGGATTCTGCCGGCACCACTTTGACTGTACCAATAATGTCATCTTCTAAAGGCGCTGGTTCCTTATAGCTTTCCAAATGCGGCATCGCATCTTTATCTTGATTACGGCGCATTAAAGCATACAAGCCAAAACTGGCCGCAATACAAATCGCAATAATTAGATAGACTTCCATTATTTTCTCCTCAACAATACATTTTCATTAACTGCTCACGCCATTTTTTACCAAAAGACCCTATTGGGCGCATCTGGGAGGTAGTTACCACCTCATTAATTTTCAGCCATCGCCAGTGCTTCTTCCATATCCACTGATACCAGACGCGATACACCCGGCTCTTTCATCGTGACACCAATCAAATTCTCAGCCATTTCCATCGCCAATTTGTTATGGCTAATATAAATAAACTGTAATTCTTTAGACATTTCCTTGACCAAGTTACAATAACGAAATACATTATTATCGTCTAAAGGCGCATCCACCTCATCCAACATACAAAAAGGGGCAGGATTTAATTTAAAAATCGCAAACACCAAGGCTATGGCGGTTAGGGCTTTCTCACCACCGGATAACAAATGAATAGTAGCATTACGCTTACCGGGTGGTCTAGCCATAATGGTCACACCCATGTCTAATAATTCTTCACCAGTGGCTTCTAAATAGCATTCGCCACCACCAAATATCTTGGGAAATAACTGCTGTAAATAATGATTTACTTTATCGAAAGTTTCTTGAAATAAAGCTTTAGTTTCGCGGTCAATCTTTTGAATAGCATCTTCGAGGATACTTAAGGCTTCCACTAAATCCTCATTTTGCTTATCCAGATAAGTTTTACGTTCCGATTCGCTTTGGTATTCCTCTATAGCGGCCAGATTGATAGCCCCTAAACGTTGAATACGATCCAATACTTTCTGTAAAGCTTCTTCTAATAAAGTTTCCGTCATCTCGGGATCCAACAAAGATTGTGTTGCTTCCACAGAAATAGCATGGGCGTCTATTTGTTCTTGCAAGGTCTGTAAACGCACCACCGTCGTTTGCTTTTCCAAACGGTGTTTTTCCAGCTGATTGCGTATCGCTTCAACCTTATCTTCAATGGCGTGCCTATTTTGGGTTAATTCGCGAATTTTGAATTCCACCGCCTCCAATTGAGCGCGCGCCGCCTGTAGTGCTTCATCACTCAGCACGTGGGCTGCCAAGGCTTCCTGTAAGGCTTCTTGTAACTCTTCTAGAGGTGCTTCACTGTTATTCAAGGACTGTTGCAGTTCGCTGTGTTTTTCTTCGATGAGTTTTAATTGCTGCACAGTACGTTGTAAATGCTGCGTCTTGGCATCCAGTTCACTTTTTAAGCTTTGTTCTTTAAGACGCAGGGATTGCATGGTATCGTGCGCTGTTTTAGCCTCAATACGGACGCTTTGGACTTGTTGCTGCAACTCTTCTTTATGTGCCAATAAAGTTTGGCGTGTCTCCGCCTGAGATTCCATTGCCCTCATTGCTTCTTGCCATTGATGGCGGGCGGCATTCAGATCGCTGGCGAAAGATTCCAAGCGCGTTTTTTCATCCAACTTATCTTTTTCATTTTGTGCTATACGTTGCTTTAACTGCTCTAACCTATTTTGCTCTATTCTTAAGTTAGCCCGCACTTCTGCAATTTGTTGAGTTACTTGTTGCAAATTGCGTTGTGATTCTTCTTGTGCCGCTTGTAACTGCTGACGTTTAGCTTGCACTTCGGCGATAGTTTTTTCTATCGTTTCAATCCGTCCTCGGGTCTCTTTCAAATTTTCTTGCAAGGCATTGATTTGGCCTTCGCGTTTTAAGACGCCGTCTGCATCACCACTTGCTTTGGGAATACGAATACCCTGTTGCGAGATCCAAATACCTTCCCGAGTAATAAAAGACAACTCTGGTGACGCGGTCTTAAGTAAAGTCAAGCCTTGCAATACATCGTCGACGATTTCAATATTGTGTAACAAATGGGCCCATTCCTGACCACTTTTTAATAAGCTTACCAAAGAACGACGCGCCACCACAGGCGCTGCGCCTGATTGCACGCGTGGGTATAATAACTGTAAATTGCTCGGCAAATGGTTTAAGGCATGGTGCAAATCATCAGCATTGTGAATACACACTGCCTGCAATTGTTCACCCAAAACCGCTTCTAGCGCAGTTTCATAGCCTTCTTCTATGCGCAACACTTGTGCCAAGCGGACATTATCTGCAAAACCTTGTTCTTTCAGCCAATTGACTGTCTTCGTATTGTCTAATCCCAATCCCGCCTGTTGTAAGGTTTGTAAAGATTGTAACTGACCTTCTCCCTTACGCAATTCCATTTTTAAAGTATCTAATTCGCTACCCAAAGCTTGGCGCTGTTCACGCAGCGCCGTTGCTTCTGTTTGTTGCGCGGCTTCTGTCTCTTATACACATCTGACGCTGCCG
>CAMFJO010000057.1 GCA_945956945.1 uncultured Legionellales bacterium
GGATGTTATTGTGTGTTATTGCCGCGGCACTTATGTTTGATTTTATCAATGGCTTTCACGATGCAGCCAATGCAATCGCCACGGTGGTTTCTACGCAAGTATTACGTTTACGCAGCGCAGTGATGATGGCATCCATTTTTAATTTTATTGGCGCTTTATCGGGAACAGCGGTGGCCACCACTATTGCGACAGGATTGGCCGATCCAGCCGCAGCAACGCAATTGGTGATTCTATGCGCCTTATTGGCGGCGTGTTTGTGGAATTTAATCACTTGGGGCTTAGGATTACCGTCGAGTTCTTCGCATGCTTTAATCGGCGCTTTAGCGGGAAGTGTCGTAGCACACGCAGGTTTATCAGCTTTTTATTGGCACACCTTGTATAAAAAAGTGTTGATCCCCTTGGTGTTGTCACCTACATTGGGTTTTGTATTGGGTTTAATATTTATGGTGGTTTGTTCGTGGTTATTTCTGCCTTTTAGTGCACGAACAGGGACAACCATTTCTAAACGTTTGCAATTGTTGTCGTCTGCAGCCATGGCTTTTTCACATGGTTCCAATGACGCACAAAAATCCATGGGTATTATTGCCCTTGCATTAATTATTTTTAATCGCAGCCATGCGCTACCGGCCTGGTTAATAGGCACGGAACATGTGATCCCCAAAGTTGTGGTGATTGCGTGTGCTACTGCCATGGCATTGGGGACGATGGCCGGCGGTAAACGTATTATCAAAACGATGGGGCAGCGCATCATTAAAATTATTCCCTTACAGGGTTTTGCGGCTGAAACTTCTGCCGCAGTAACCATCTTTGGCGCAAGCTTAATGGGGATCCCCGTTTCAACGACACATTGTATCAATGCCAGCATTATGGGGGTGGGTGCAACCAAACGTGTATCCGCCGTACGCTGGGGTGTGGCGGGAAACATCGTTACTGCGTGGGTATTAACTTTACCTTGCAGCGCGCTGTTGGCATTTGGTTTGTATAAGATTATTGGGTAAGCTGGTTATTTTTTCAAGACATTGTTATCCAGAGGGCTTATTGCTGTTTGGTTTATCGAAGCAAAATGTCAATAGGCCCTAGATTTTAATTTCCTTGAATGCCGGTTCAGCTGCATTTAAGAGATTGTCCGTTCCATTATCCACAGATGGCGGATAAATTCGATCATGGTTAATAAAGCATTTTATTTTTTTTGCTGGTGCTTTGATTTTTACAATGTGTTGATCCCAATCTTCCGCATACAATGCGCCCCACGATCCCAGATCAATAGATGTTACAAATTTGGGTTGTTCGTACATCAAAGCAGGTATTCCAAATAAATCGGCTACCGCGTTATTGCCGGCAAAGCGACCTTGTGGCATAGCATGTTGACAAGAGAGTAATGCTTGGTGCGTACCGTCTGTTGTTGCCGCGGCCACATCGCCTGCAGCAAAACAATGCCCAACCCCTTGAATGCGTAGAAATCTGTCTACGGGGAGACGACCAAAAGCATCTAGCTTTACACCAAATTGTTGTGTTAGCGTACTTGATTTCATTCCCGCCGTCCAAACAACAGTTTGTGTTTTGATAATATCCCCTGAATTTAACACAATGTGATCAGGATGAATAGATTGAACCGCAACATTAGAAATAGATTCAATACCCATCTCATGAAAAGCCTTGACAATAACCGCTTTGGTTTCGGCACCAAAACGGCTTGCAACTTGGGTACGATCCAGGACAATAACCCTTACTTTGTCACCAGGTGCTATCTGTTTTAATTTATCCATTAATTCTGTTGCTACCTCAACACCCGTAAAACCTCCCCCCACCACAACAAGGGTATACTGGCCTTCTATAGATTTCTTGGGCAGAGTATGGATATGTTCGTGTAATCGCGTCGCCGCGGCATAAGTGTCTACGTTAAAACTGTAGTCTTGCAGGCCAGGGATATCAGGCATGTCCAGATGACTACCTGTAGCAATAATAAGTTTGTCATAAGGATAAATGCTTTGTGAATCTACCATCACTTGTTGCACCTGTGTTTCTATTGAGGATATTTCTCCTATGACAAGCTTAACCCCAAGCGGTGTGAGAAAATTTTCTAATTCAATACGCGTGTTATCCAGGTTACTCTCATAAAATCGCGGCCGCAATCCATGGTATTGATCTTTATTAATAAGTGTAATGTCAACTTTATGTTGCAAACTTTCTATTCTGGCTAAGCGAACTGCGCTAAAAGCTGCCCATAATCCGGCAAAACCACCGCCAATAATGACTATTTTTTTCATAAAACGCTCCGTTACTATTTACTATCAATTGCTACTAGTGAAGAACCCATGTTAGATTCCATTTTTTGTATGTATTTCTTTAACATGGCTTGTTCATTTTCTGTCAGTCCGGCCACCAAAATCTCAGATTCTAACTTTAATATTTCTTCTATTTTCGCCAATATAATTTCCCCTTTTGACGTCAAGAGAATCGTATAAGCCCTATTGTCATAAGGTAATTTTTCTTTTTTTATCAAACCTTTTTTTTCTAATTGCATAAGCGACCTGGTTAAATGCGCGCGATCTATCCCTATAGAGGCTAATAATTGCTGTTGTGTGCAAGGAGCGGGCAAAAAATTAAATCGGGCTACGACTTTCCACTGCGTGCGGCTTAAACCTAATGATTCCATGTGCTTATCAATCCATTGTTCATTAAGCTTTACGACAGAAAAGAGCTTGTAACACAGTAATTCGCTTAAATTGACGCCCATTCATTTATTCCTCTTAACAGTTGTTTTAATTGTAACATACAATCATTGTAAGTGTCAAGTATTAAGAATAGACATTTAACCCAAAAGGATACTTGAAAAACTCAGCAAAGTTGACTATAATAAACCTAAAATGGTTTAAAGTTTACAATATTCAACATAATTATGCAAAAACCTCCATCTTTATCCAAGATTACGAAAGTGGCTTTAAGTACATTAGGCCAAATGATTAAATCTGCTCGCTTAGAAAGAAAGCAATCACAAGCTGATTTGGCAGCGCGGTTGAATGTAAGCCGCTATACCATTATGGCCTTAGAAAGGGGTGATCCCACGGTCAGTATCGGCGTGGTTTTTGAAGCCGCTTATATAGTAGGTATTCCTTTATTGGGAGATGAACTTTACAAAACAGCTGCAAATGTCTCGCATTTAGTGGCTGTTTTACCCAAGAGAGTTAGACGACACAGTAAAAAAGAGTTAAATGATGATTTCTAAATTAAAAAATATACGACAGGCTTTTGTTTGGATATGGTTGCCGAATCAAACAGAACCAGTGGTTGTTGGTCGTATCGACAAATTTGGCGAGAAATATTCTTTTATCTATGGTGAAAGTTATCTGCATAACCCAAAAGCCATTGCTTTGTCGCCACTTGAATTACCTCTGAAAAAAGGTATCGTTGAGCCAGAGGGAATGAATATCATTCATTCTTGTTTAAGAGATGCTGCGCCAGATGCCTGGGGGAGACGTTTGATAGATTATCAATATGCTTTGTCGCGCGCCAATGAATTAGATTACATGTTATTATCCGGTAGCAATCGAATAGGGGGTATTGACTTTCAGGAGTCATCCCAAATTTATAGCCCAAGAATCAGTGAGCCTGTGACTTTAGATGAGGTGTTACTGCTTACAGAGTATGTTGAAAAGAATAAGCCTTTACCCGTTGAATTGCAACATGCTTTATTACATGGTACCAGCGTTGGCGGGGCTAGACCTAAGGCATTGATAAAAGATGCAAGATCTAACATAGAATATGTGGCAAAATTCAGTGCCTCAACAGATAGATATAATATCATCAAAGCAGAATATATTGCGATGCAACTAGCTCGAATGTCAGGCATTCAGGTTCCTATGGCGCATTTAAAACACATCCTCGGAAGAGATGTTTTATTGATAGAACGTTTCGATAGGTTATATTTTCAGGAGAAAACCACTAGAAAATTAATGTTGAGTGCTTTAAGTCTTTTGAAATTAAACGAATTAGAGGCAAGATATGCCAGTTACTGTGATTTTGCTAGTATCATCCGAAAACATTTCATTTCCCCACAAGAAAATTTACAAGAATTATATAAAAGGCTTATTTTTAACGTGCTGATTGGTAATACGGATGATCATGCCAGAAATCACGCGGCTTTTTGGGATGGTGTCTATTTAACTCTAACGCCTGCCTATGATCTGTCACCACAAGCACGAATGGGTTATGAAGCTACCCAAGCGATGGCAATTGAAGGAAGCGAGGGTAATTTATCAAAATTAACCAATGTTTTATCTGTTTGTGAGCATTTCCAAATAACAGAAATTGCAGCACGCTACCTAATGGATGAAATGATTGAAAATATTCAAACACACTGGGTTAGTATTTGTGATGAGGCAGAGTTTAGTCTGCTTGAGCGAGAACAGCTATGGGGACAAACTATTTTTAATCCATTTTGTTTTGAGGGGTTTTAGGATCTGTTGACATTTCGTTTGCTGGCTACAAAATGTCAACAGGCACTAATCCACCACAGCCTGTTGAAAGCAACGCAAGGCTTCTTCTTTATCGCCTAATTGTAAAGACAAGGTCCCTAGTATGGCATAAGCTTTAGGAGAAGGCCGTACGCGCAGGCTGTGGGTTAAATAGGTGCTGGCTTGCGATAAGGCACCTTCAGCGATAGCGAGTTGCGCCAAACACAATAAAATATGGGGTTCCTGTCCTTGTTGTTTTAATAAGGATAAAGCAAAATCCATTTGTTTGCTCAGGCGCGAACTATGGATTTGGCCATACAATGCGATGAGTTCCGGTTCAAATTGTGTTTTTAAAGCATCACGAACCAATTCTTCAGCCAGATCCGGCATATGACTATCCAATAAAAATTGTGCGCAAGGCAATACCCATTCTTTACGGCGTTGCAATGGTTTCGGTAATTTCTGCCAGAAAAGCTCAATCTGTTGTTGATCGCCTTGTTTTAATTGTTGCAATAGCAACTCTAAATAAGCCTTTTCACTCAATTGTTGCAATTGGTTAGGATCGATTATTTTTTGTTTCTTTAATAGGGGAAGCAACTCTAACAGATGAGACCAATCGGCCAAATGATAGTAAACTTGTTTTAACAATTTCAACATATATTTATGTTGAGGCACTTCTTGCTGAATGTGTCTTAAGGTGGCCAGGCAATGTTCCCATTGTTCATCATGGTATTGCAATTCTGCCTGAGTTAAGCCTACTGCAATTTTAGCGCCCGGTGTAGAGTCGAGCGCATAATGTAAATATTGATCGCGCCTGTCATAGGCCTCGAGCGCTTGCGCTGCTTTAGCAGCAGCCAAATAATTCACTAAAGGGATCTCATTGAATTTAACGGATTTGATTAATAAGCTTTCAGCCTTACTCCAATCTCCTTCGGCCAACGCCAATAATCCTTGCAAAGTTTGGCGATGACTATTGTCATAGCGATGTTCGTGACGCCACTTTTTAAAGATCCGTAACAACAACCCAGGACCGTTGAGTAAACGTAATAAAATGTATAAAGCGATGAAGGCAGCAATGACGGCTGTAATGCCAAACCATAAAGGCATTTCTATCGACCAATGTCCATAAGTAATGGCCATATATCCTGGAGCGGCGGTCAGCATCAGTGCACTCCAGGCGATAAACAGAACAATGATAATAGAACTTAACCAGCGAAACATAATGATATCCTTAATGAATACTTATTTTCCATTATTCAGTAAAGCTTGTTGCAAACGAGCAATGACCGGTGATAACTCAGGAAAATTAGGTTGTAAATTGATAGTTTCCAAGGGTTTTAATTTCTGTAATAAATCTTGTGCTGTCGCATTATTGGTATCATAGTGTGTTTTCAACCAGCGCTCGGCCTCTACAATACTGCTATTGAACAGAGCCGTATTGTGCGCCAAGGCTGCCCATTGTGCCTGATTGAGGTAGAGGCAAAGTCGTGCATTGAGATAGGCTCGTTCATCAGGTGTAATAAAATGGGGTGCATCGCTACCATAGTGTTTGACGGTAATGACTTTTTGTAACCCTTGCACCGCATTGCCCCACAGATGGGCCCAAAAAGAACCGTTCTTATTCCTGTCTCTTATACACATCTGACGCTGCCGACGACTAGTCGGGTGGG
>CAMFJO010000058.1 GCA_945956945.1 uncultured Legionellales bacterium
CGAGATTCCTCTACGTCTCGTGGGCTCGGAGATGTGTATAAGAGACAGGCGCACCTTTAGGCGCAGAAGAAATTGCCTTAGTGCGGGAAAAATTAGGTTGGCGTCCTGAACCCTTTGTCATTCCGGAAACTATTTACCAAGCTTGGAATGCCTGCGACAAAGGCGAGCGCGTACAACAGGAATGGCAGAATCTTTGGACTTTGTATCAACAAGAATTTAGCGATAAAGCTTTAGAACTAACCCAGCGTTATCACAAAATGCCGGATGCAGCATGGGCAGAACAAAGCAAAGCCTATATTCAAACTTGCCAAGAACAAGCCAATAAAGTGGCTACCCGCAAAGCTTCCTTGAATGCGTTGAATGCTTATGGCCCTTTGTGGCCTAGTTTAATGGGCGGTTCAGCCGATCTCACCGAATCCAATTTAACCTACTGGAATAAAAGTACACCTTTCAATGCCAAGAACCCTACGGGTAATTACATCCATTTTGGCGTAAGAGAATTTGCCATGAGTGCAATTGCCAATGGCATTGCCTTACACGGTGGTTTTATTCCCTATGTCGGTACCTTTTTAACCTTTTTAGATTATGCTCGCAATGCAGTACGTTTAAGCGCCATGATGCGCTTACAAGTCATTTATGTGTACACCCACGATTCTTTAGGCTTGGGTGAAGATGGCCCTACGCATCAACCCGTAGAACATGCCACCATGTTACGCATCACGCCACATATGTCTACCTGGCGGCCTGCTGATGAAACAGAAACCGCGGTGGCATGGCAGATGGCTTTGCAACGCACGAATGGCCCGACCAGTTTATTATTATCCCGCCAAGCCTTACCCACATTAGAGCGCAATGCACAGGCTATCGAAAATATTGAACGAGGTGGTTATATTATTTTTGACAGCACCGCTTTTCCTTCATTGATTTTAATTGCCACGGGCTCAGAGGTCACCTTAGCTATTAATGCGGCTAAAACACTGCAACAACAGGGTGTCAGTATTCGTGTTGTCTCCATGCCCTGCACCGATCGCTTCGAAGCACAATCCGCAGAATACAAAGAAAGCGTATTACCGCGCAAGGTATTGCGTCGCTTGGCCATAGAAGCTGGTGCTACAGCATTTTGGTACAAGTATGTGGGATTAAAAGGACGCGTCTTAGGATTAGATGAATTTGGTGTGTCGGCCCCCGCCGCCGATGCCTTTAAACAATATGGATTTACGGTGGATAACATTATCGCTCAAATTAACTTTTTATTGTCGGAGGAATTATAGTCATGGCTATCCGTGTCGCTATTAATGGTTTTGGCCGTATCGGTCGCAATTGCTTGCGCGCCATTTATGAAATGCACAAAGAAAATGACATTATCGTTGTCGCTATTAATGATACCAGCCCTATAGAAACCAACGCCCATTTACTGCGATACGATTCTACACATGGTCGTTTTAATGCAGAAGTCAAGGTTGAAGGAGAACAATTGGTGGTAAATGGACATTCCATCATTTGCCTGTCCAACAAAAATGCCAGTCAATTGCCATGGAAAGAATTACACATTGATGTGGTATATGAATGCACTGGCCATTTTACCGATCGCGATATGGCCGCACAACATTTAGCCGCAGGCGCTCGTAAAGTATTAATTTCGGCCCCTGCTAAAAACGCCGATGCGACTATTGTTTATGGCGTTAATCACACCATCTTAAAACAAAGCGACGCGATAGTCTCAAATGCTTCTTGTACCACCAATTGCCTAGCACCCGTGGTAAAAGCCTTGCATGACACAGTGGGTATTGAGCAAGGTTTAATGACCACCATCCATGCCATGACCAACGATCAGTGTTTATTAGATGCAGGTCACAAAGATCTACACCGTGCACGCGCGGCAAACGCTTCCTTAATTCCCACCAAAACGGGTGCAGCCGCTGCCATCGGTTTGGTATTACCAGAATTAAAAGGTTGCCTGGATGGTTTAGCGATACGCGTGCCTATTATTAATGTGTCTCTGGTTGATTTAACCTTCAATGCCAAACGTGAGACTACGGTCGAAGAAATCAATCAAGTCTTAAAACAAGCCGCAAATGGCGCATTAAAAGGTATTCTGTGGTACAACGAATTGCCGCTGGTGTCGATTGATTTTAACCACACTTCAGCTTCGTCCATTTTTGACGCGACCCAAACCCGCGTCATTGGTAAACAAGCCAAAGTGCTGGCTTGGTACGACAATGAATGGGGTTTTTGCTGCCGTATGTTAGATACATCTGTTGCCATGATGAACGCCAAATAGGAGAGGCTATTATGTCCCAGTTAATTACCTTAGACAGCCTGGATCTCAAAGGCAAACGCGTGGTCATACGCGAAGACTTTAATGTGCCGATGAAAAATGGTGACATTAGCAACGATGCGCGGATCTGTGCTGCATTACCAACGATTCAATATGCGCTTTCTCAAGGTGCTGCCGTGATTCTTATTTCTCATCTGGGACGTCCCCAAGAAGGGGTTTGTGATGATGCGTATTCTTTAGCGCCGATTGCCGCGCGTTTAAGCCAATATCTCCACATTCCTGTGAGCCTGATTAAAGATTGGCACCATGGTTTTAGCATTCATCCAGGGCAGGTTGCCTTATGTGAAAACATTCGCTTCAGTTTGGGCGAAACGGATAACGATGCCACTTTAAGTGCACAATTAGCGGCATTGGGCGATATTTATGTGATGGATGCTTTTGCTTGCGCCCATAGAGCCCAGGCTTCTACCTATGGCGCATTAGAAAAAGCAAAAGTCGCGTGTGCAGGTCCTTTATTGTGTGCTGAAATTAAAGCGCTGGATAAAGCGCTGCTTCACATGGAAAGACCCTTTCTCGCCATTGTCGGTGGCGCCAAAGTTTCTACCAAACTAACCGTATTAGAAGCGCTACTGGCTAAAGTCGATCACTTGATCGTGGGCGGCGGGATTGCCAATACTTTTTTAGCAGCTCAGGGTCATGCCGTAGGCAATTCTTTGTATGAACCCGACTTAATCCCCATGGCCAAAAAGTTATTGTCTTCTAAAATTTTATTACCGCTTGATGTCGTGGTAGCGACAGAATTATCGGATACGGCTAAACCACAGATTAAAGCGCTAATCGATATAGAACCTCAGGATAAAATTTTGGATATAGGCCCCAAAACCATCGCCTTATACCAATCTTTTATAGAAAAGGCCCGTACGATTGTCTGGAATGGCCCCGTGGGCGTATTTGAATACCCCGCCTTTGCTGCTGGCACTCATGCCATCGCACACAGTATCGCTGACAGCCAAGCCTTTAGTTTAGCCGGCGGCGGTGAAACCTTAAGTGCTATTGAAAACTATCATCTCAACGATAAAATAAGTTACATTTCCACCGGAGGCGGTGCTTTTCTGGAATATCTGGAAGGAAAAAGTTTACCGGGAATTGAAGTGTTGAAAAATAAAGGGCTTAATTAGAAAAAACAAAGTGTGGGCTGAGTCAATCCAGGAGATAGTTTGGAGCAGTCAAATTTGAGGCAAGAACTTAAAATTTTCTAGTTCGCATCTTGAAGTGCTTTCGGTATATACTTTTAAAATAATGACCTAAATGCAGGTATAACCAGATCACCATAAGGACGTTATTTATGCGCAGAACCAAGATCATCGCCACTTTAGGCCCAGCAACCGACAAAGTCGGGGTACTAGAAAGTTTATTAGCCGCGGGGGTCGATGCCGTACGATTAAACTTCTCGCATGGCACCGCGGAAGATCATGCGGCACGTGTCACTCAACTACGCCAGATTGCAACGGAACAAAAACGGACCATTTGCATCATTGCTGATTTACAAGGCCCAAAGATCCGCATTGCGTGTTTTGAAAAAGGCAGTGTCATCGTAAAACAAAATGATCCTTTTATCTTTGATGCCGCACTCGATGATAATGCCGGTACTGCCGCGCACGTAGGTATTACCTATAAAAATTTACCTAAAGATGTTAGTGCCGGTGATACCCTGTTAGTAGACGATGGCAAACTGAGTTTTAAGGTATTAACGGTTAAAGGTTCGGAAATTCACTGCCAAGTATTAATGGGCGGCAAATTGTCCGATCACAAAGGCATCAATCGTTTGGGTGGTGGCTTATCGGCAGAAGCTTTAACAGTTAAAGACAAACACGATCTACAAACAGCAGTCAATTTAGACGTAGACTATATCGCCATTTCTTTTCCGCGTTCTGCTGCGGATATCTTAAATGCCAAACAGCAAATTGCCGATCTCAAAGGACATGCCGGTATTATTGCTAAAATAGAACGTCGCGAAGCTTTGGACAATATTGAGGGTATTATCGATGCCAGTGATATCATCATGGTAGCGAGGGGAGATCTCGGTGTAGAGATAGGCGATGCCGCATTACCCGCCATTCAGAAAAAGTTAATCCACCAGGTCCGCGCTAAAAACAAAGTGGTGATCACAGCCACACAAATGATGGAATCGATGATTCATAGCCCTATTCCCACACGTGCTGAAGTGATGGATGTCGCCAATGCTATCCTCGATGGCACCGATACCGTCATGTTATCCGCTGAAACGGCCAATGGCGACGATCCCGTGCGTGTCATTGAAGCGATGTCTCGAATTTGCTTAGGTGCAGAGCAACTGCCTAAAAGCGTATTATCGCATCATCGTTTAGACAAAACTTTTTCACACACCGATGAAGCCATTGCTATGGCGGCTATGTATACAGCGAATCATTTGGCGATTAAAGCAATTGTCTGTTTAACTGAAAGTGGCGCCACCGCCTTGTGGATGTCGCGTATACGATCCGGCATTCCTATTTTAGCGCTATCTCCTCATGCCAGAACTTTGCGCAAAATGGCTTTATATCGGGGTGTTTATCCGATTCATTTTTCTATGCCACATCAAGAACCTCATCTTCTAGACAGTCAGGCTTTACAGCATCTGGTTCGTGCAGGTTTTCTGCACAGCGGCGATTCAGTGATCCTCACCAGAGGCTTACACATTGGTGTTTTGGGCGGCACCAATACGATGCAGATTTTGCAAGTACCATGACCTGGTAAGGCGAATTTAAAATTTTAACTACCGCTTAAGATCCCTAAAAATAACACCAAACCCACCCACTGGTTATTTAGAAAGGCTTTAAAACACGCCTTGGGTTCGCAATGGTACGCCAAGATTTGTTGATAGATAAAAAGGCAGCCACAGATAAACCAGGCAATAAAATAAGTATTACGCAAATGCGCCAGTATTCCCACATAAAACCAAGCGCCCAATGTGAAGCATTGAAAAACCGCCACCCATATCCTATCGTAACGTCCAAATAAAATAGCACTCGATTGAATGCCTATTTTAAGGTCATCTGCTCTATCGACCATGGCATACCAGGTATCATACGCAATAGTCCAAGCGACTGCGCCTAAATACAGCCACAAGGTGGTGGCATTCACTTGAGATTGTGCAGCAAAAGCCATGGGGATAGCCAAATACCATCCTAAACCCAATATTGCTTGCGGCATAGGGAAAAAACGTTTGGTTAAAGGATAAATTAGGGCCATCATCAAAGCGACACACGCCCATAAAAATACCGCTAAATTGAGAAACAATACCAAGATGAAACCAATGGTACACAATACGCCCAATAATACCCAGGCTTCTCGGTGTGTGACGCTGCCAACGACTAAAGGTCTATCACGCGTTCTGGTGACAAAACCATCGAATCGGCTATCGGCTAAATCATTCACCACACAACCTGCGCTGCGCATGACTATCACACCCAAAGTAAAAATAAGCCAATTTTTAAAAGACGGAAAGCCTTCTGCTGCTAACCATAAAGCCCACCAGGTAGGCCACAACAACAATAAAATCCCTACCGGTTTGTGTAAACGCATGAGTTTGGCGTAAGCCATTTGTTTTGGAATGTTCATGGCTTAACTCCTGCATTTCTAAAAACGGCTAGCATATAGTCACCCTTTCGGAAATTTAACCATAAACTCCGTATATTCATTTTTTACTGCCTTGCACACAATATCGCCTCCCATATGCAATAATTTAAGTCGACAAAAGCCAAGGCCTGGCACTATTTCTCCATCACGTTTTATAAAAAAAGGATCAAACACCGTTGCTGTGGCC
>CAMFJO010000059.1 GCA_945956945.1 uncultured Legionellales bacterium
AATAACCTACGCATCAATATGAGAGCGCATAGAAACTATCCGGGCGATTTATTAACTCTTGTTGATCTGGCTGAGTTGGTGCATGAAGCTAGACCTGTGGATAGTAAAAACACCCGCAATGTGACGGAAAAGCTGGCAAGAATTCTTGTTCCCACCGAAACGATGGGATCCCAACTTAATCAATTCGTTACTATTCTGGATCCTTTGGTGAACGAATTTGCAAACACAGGCAATCCTGAACCATTACGTCAATTTATGCTTGAAGAACTTCAGCGCTTATTGCAGGATGCAGAACGAGGCCGATACTTAGCACCGGTTAGCCGCGAAATGATAGTGCAAATTATAGATATCCTACAAAGCAATGATCCAGTACAAAAGAGAATGTATCAACAACAACTAGCACAGCAAATAGCGCAAGCTCCTTGTTATGGGGTTGCTTTGTCTTCTGTCACTCGCGGTTCACCCGGGATGGACCATGTGGATCTCATGAAATTTGAAGCATCCAAGTTTGGGGCTATTATGATAGAAACGGGGAAGTTAGGACTATTAGCAGCACACGCTCCGGATATGTTAGAAAGCTTTGCCGACATACTCATGGCAGGGTCGCAAAAGTCTTTAAAGGAACAAGTGAAAATGTTTGCGGATCATTTGGAGGAAAAGATTCAGGGTTACGCGGAGAGTGGACAGGTTAATGAAGGGAAATTGGCGATATTGCACTCATTGCTTAAGGGGTTAAGAGCCTTGCAAGAAGGTAATTCAGCAGCACTTATTTCAGTCTTAGAAAGCAATCGCTCGATTTACCCCGATTCAAATAAAATGAAGGAATTTTTCAGAGAATTGAAACGAAATGAATCTGGCTTGTATACCAAAAAACAAGATTTGGTTTGGGAAGCGTTATTTCAGCTCATTTATGCCCATATGATGGCTCATAATCAGTATGTACAAGAAAATGGCATCACCCATTCCAGAACAGGGAATATGTTATGTGATTGTCTAGCAGAAGCATTGGCTCTTTTTAATGGTTATACGAACGGCATGAATTATGATGCAACGAGCTTAAAGCAAATTATGGATAGAGCTATAGAGACCTTGGAGGAAAAAGAGAAGATAAGGGATGTCACCACTCAGATAGAGCAAATTTCAAGGCGAGGAGCACAGGTCGATAGGGCTATAGCGGAGAACAGGACAGCGTCCAAACACGACGACTTAGAAGCACAAAGAAGAGGGATTCAAAAGGAACATTCAGAATTGTTCGCTCGGTTACAAGGATTGGAAGGCCTTGTACGATCAAGACAAGACAAAATAGTAAGACTTGAAAGGCTTCGAGCAAGATTGAGTGGTGCCCATCCTTCTGTTGATAACAATCACCATAGCAGTGCTTCTTCATCGCGCTCTCAGTCTTCGTCTCCTGTTTCGCGATTTGCTTTTCATGCTATGCCGGTTGATTCGTCCGATGCGCTAGCAGCAACGTCGAGCTCAGCAGATAATATAGGCTATTCTAAATAGAACTTTTTTTCCGTATTCCCCTGGTTCTAAGGACCAGGGGAAAGAATTATTATCGATTTGTGCTGCGGCTTAGAAGGCGTAGGCTTAAGCGAACAACAAGGCGATGCTTATAAATTTAAGAAGATTATTTTAGCGATCTGTAAAAACTATTTTGTGCGACTTCATCTCTGGTGGCTGTACATCGGGCTGGTTGTTTGGATGCGCAAAGTGCCATGGTCGCTGTTTCGGTTTCAATACGCTCTTTAATGACGGCAATCTGTTGTTGCAGATTCTCGGTTTCTATCAATTGACCTTGCTGAATGGCGGCAGAGACGCCTTCTAACACCAATGCGCCGTGATCGCAAAAAATAGGTCTATCTCCAGTCCAGAATTCTTCCAGGTTGTGCAATTGCGCATTTTCTGCGTCATCCCCACCGGATAATTGTGTAAGGCCTGCTTTTTGTTCTAATTCTGAAAAAGTGTTCTCATCCATGACCCGTACAAAAGGTTTGGTCTCCATCCAGGCATAATCGGTGTTACGGCTATCGGATTGATTGACTCTTTGAGGTAATTCGATCAGTTCTCTTTCGGCGATGCTCTTGAAAGCGGCATAGTGTTCAGGTAAAAGATTTTTATAGAGCATGCATTTTAATTGGGTTTTTAGTTGTGCTTTTTCACAGGCAGTCAGCGTAGATTGATCCAGGATTTCTAACACGGCACGAAGGTATTCAGCCGGTAGCTGCTGGCTGTCCATATCCGGCAAATGGATAGCCGGTTTTTTTTGTGATAAAAATACTTGGATCTCTTTTCCAACCGTGACTGTATCGAGCTTATTCATTAAACTTTCCGTCATCGAATCAGGGGAAAATAGCGCATTGCTAAAAACTTCCTCCAACAATTCAGCGGTATAGGTTGCTTTAGCCCTATCTTCATTCATACCACCCGGAACAGCGATGGTGCCATCGGGACGATGGACAGTGAGTAGTTTTATAGGGTTATTTCCATTCTGGATGAGAATAATGGCATCTGCTGCTAGATTAGGGCCATTTTTCCCCAAAACTTTAAGCGGTAAATGGTAGGGTTTGCCATCGGACAATGCGATCTCTAAGCCTTTTTTAGGAGCAGGCGCAATTTGCGTAGCCTGTTCAAACCAGGGTTTATCGCCAAGTTGTTTTTGCAGATAAGTTTGTACTTCAGCATAAGTTTCATCTGATGCATCAGGCCTTATTCTTAAGAATCCATCGCGAACTTCCCACGAGGCATGTTCGGGGTATAGCCCTACCTGGTGTTCGTACGCAGGTGCTTTGAGATCGAAGATGAAAACTTCAAAGGCCGCAGCCCTTTTTTGACGCAGTTTTTGCAAAGCTAATATTTTTGCCCTGCGGGCTAATTTATCGACTGCGCTATTATCGGCACTCATTGTTTCCCTCGCTTATTTATATTAAATCGTGTGAGGATGGTATAATAGGGTGGTGTAATGAGTCAACTCTGTAGGATCAGTCGTAAGAGCAATAGGAATGGTTCCTATTGCTCTTTTTTTCGAGGTGGACATCCATTAGAGGCGAAAGTCCGGCCCTTTCTGCGGAACAATCGAGGCTGCCGATTCTGGAGGAAAAGCCACTGGTTGGGGGACAGGAGAAGAAAAATACCCCTGTGTACTTAAATTTTGAATCGATAGGCCATCCGTTTTCTTTTCTTTTAATTCAGCTTGTTTTTTTACTTCCCATAAGGTCATTTCGAGCGTTTGTTGAAGTTGTGCTTCATTTTGAATGAGACCGGGACGTATTTTACGTAGCGCAATAACATTCTCAGCAATAACCGCCGCTAATTCGGTGCTTTCCTCACTGCTTAATTCCGCATTGGTTTCGAGTTTTTTAAGTATCTCTGGTGGTAATTGTTCTCTTAGAGAACGAGCGAGAGCGATGATGGACACCAGAACCCCCGCACGTCCTAAGCCCGCAGAACAATGTATAAAAACGCGCTGGCTTTTGCTGGCATTTCTCACTATTTCTAAGGCAGTTTCTAATTGTTGGCGATGGTTACATACGCCATAATCAGGCCAATCGTTCATATGATAGCAGGAAAATTTATGATGGTCTGGCCATACGGTGAATGGCTTGCCATCTGCACCACGATGACCTATGTAATCGAAAAATTTCTGAGTGCCGCCAGGAGCGCTTATGGCAATGACATTGTCTATCATAAACCCATGTAGCATGGTAGATAGGGCAAGGGTGCCATCGGTAGGCCCTTCTCCTACAAATACATTGGGGAGTATTTGATTGACATTGTAAGCTTTTAGATGGCCCTTCGCGTATAAGTACTTAAGCAGAGGACGGCAATTTGCCGGTTCTATTGAGGAATACGCGCGGAGTATCTCAGGGAGATTGACTACTTTAAAACAGTGCTGTGAGTCCCAATTCGCCCTCTCATAGAGCATCATAACAAGCTCTCCTTTCGCTGCTATTATTTTATCGCGAAGTGCTACACTATTTTGTTCCACAAAAGCGGGTTTAAGAAAAGCGATTGTAATAGGCGCGCTCGCGTCACCAAAAGTCACATAGTCAAAATCGCTATCCTCATAGTGAAAATCAATGGCGAACCTATAATTATCATCACCCAAAACGGATATCTGTTTTTCTCCTGGGACGGCATGTAGGTATAATTTCCAGTTAGACGATACGCGCGCTGAATCTTGTTCTTTGGGGAAGCCAATTTCATAATAAAGGGGGTCAATATAAGCGGGACAATTCGCGTAACGACAAGAGGGATTCACTACGGTATCCGTGGGGCACGGCATTTTGTTCTCAGCCACCATCGCAATGACATGGGATTCGGGTGTATAAGAAAATGCTTGTGCCTTCGGAAGTCTATCTCTATTCAGATTGATAACTTTCATGCTTCTATGTTGGTAGGTATCTTCTGGCTTTTCCTGAGAATTATGGGCTTGGAAATCGTTTGCGTGTGCTATCAGTTTGTCTCTGACAGCAGCGGTTAATTCTTTTACATCGTGATTTATGGCACTCATCGCTGGTCCTTTTTTGTAATTATAACCAATTGATATAGTAACATTATTTAAATATTTTATCTATAAGAGATGCTTTATGCGCAAATAAAATAAAAACAGCGTTCTTGGCGCAAGATCGGAGCCTTGCTTATTAAAAAGCGATTGTTCTGGTGTGTGCAAAGCGTAGTGAGTGACAAATGACTTTATTTCTGTTACTTTCTATCTAAATCGATATATTGGAACTTCATCAGCATGATACGCAGTATGACCGGATTTTCACATTGTGAAATAACTTACCCACAAGGCGTTTTGATTTGGGAAATAAAAGCCGTTAACCACCGCTTTCTGGATATTCAAATTCGCTTGCCCGATGCGCTGCGAGCGGTAGAAATGGCTTTTAGAGAGACGATTCGTCAGCATATTAGCCGTGGCCGCATTGAGGCCTGGTTAAAATTGCAATGGTCTAGTGATAAAAAAAGCAGCTTACAATGTGATGAAACGCGTCTTAAAGCTTTATTGGCTGCGGTGGATCGTATTGAAGCGCTATCACCCTTTTCACACGGAGCGCCTTCTTTGGATTGTCTGGTGACTTATCCTGGTATTGTAACAGAGGTGGAAGTCGATACCATCGAGCTGGAACCTGTGGCGATTAAAGGTTTAGAGCAGGGATTAAGTTTATTAAACGAAAGTCGTCAAAGAGAAGGGCAAGCCTTACAACAGGCTATTCTGGAGCGCTTGCATAAAGTGGAAACTTTGGCACAAGAAGTGAACGCTCGCCAACCTGAATTATTGCAGCGCCAGCACAACAAGTTATTGGAACGTTTACAGCACACCCCTGTGCAGGGGGATGCCCATCGTTTAGAGCAGGAATTGGTGTTTTGGGCACAAAAGATTGATAATAGTGAAGAAGTGGATCGATTATTAACCCATGTGACCGAAATACGGCGTATTTTGCAACAAACCGGTAGCGTGGGTAAGACTTTGGATTTTATGATGCAAGAATTAAACAGAGAAGCCAATACCATGGGTTCGAAGTCTCTCGATAGTCAAGTCTCTAAGGCCACTGTTGATTTAAAAGTGCTCATTGAACAAATGCGCGAACAAATCCAAAATATTGAGTAAGTAGTGATGACACAAAAAGGAACCTTATATATTATTTCGGCACCCTCCGGAGCAGGAAAGACGAGCTTGGTCAATGCGATATTGCCACGCTTAAGCAATCTAAAATTGTCTATTTCTTATACTACACGCCCGGCGCGTGCGGGTGAAGTCGATGGGACCCATTATTTTTTTGTAGATGAGGCAAAATTTGCACAAATGGTAGCGGCACAAAGTTTCATGGAATATGCTACGGTGTTCGATTATCACTATGGTACTTCGCACGATTGGGTCGTCGAGACTTTGGCGCAGGGTATTGATGTTATTTTAGAAATTGATTGGCAAGGTGCCCGGCAGTGCCGAATTTTTCATCCCGATAGTGTCCTTATTTTCATTTTGCCACCCTCCAAGGCTATATTGCAGCGGCGATTGGAAGAAAGGCGTTTAGACAGTGCGGAGGTTATTCAACGACGTATGAGTGATGCGAGCAAAGAAATGTCTCATAGCCATGAATATGATTATATTG
>CAMFJO010000060.1 GCA_945956945.1 uncultured Legionellales bacterium
TCGCTATAAGCTAAGATGCCTGCATCAGGATTAGATGCTAGTAAGCATAGATAGAGATTATTTCTGAGATAAGCAATTTGTTGCGGCTCTAAAGAAGAACATTCTTTTAAAATATTTTCCATTAAACTAAAGACACTGCCAATTATAAAAGAGCTGCCAATAGAACTTCCCGTACTATTGATAAAGTAATTCAATTGGTTACGCATATAGGGTAGCATATTTGTCGGCAAATAGTTGCTTCGATAAAGCAAACTGCGCTGGTGTGCTGCAGCAATCTCTGCTTCATTTTGTTTGTAAAAGGCGGCATAATTTTCTAAAATATCGGGAAATTGCTGTGCATCAATCAGAGGGCTTGTTACGTCCATATTGACCTGAGGATTATTAGCACATTGCATTTTCTTCAAGTTTTCTATATGACGTTGTACTAGAAAGCTGTATGAATATTGTTGCCGTGAAAAAGAATCATTTTGCGCTATTTCAATTTGCTCTAAAATACAAGAGAGTATTTCGGGTGTTAAAGTAGAAAAGCCCCAATGAGCATGCGTGTTGTTTTGCGCAAAAGAACCGCTTAGTTGCGGCGGGTGTATGCTTTCAAGGTTCTTATGTAGAGAAGCATCTTGATCAATAGATTTTGGCCAATGTGATTCATTCACAAAGCAAAGATAAAAATTATTTATTAATGGAATAACAGAAGAAATACCTACGTGCATTATCTCCATACCTTCAGGTGGATAGTTTATTACAGCAAGTTGCATGAATGGATCACTTGGCTTTGGATTAATGCAACGCCGAGTATCACGGCTAAACAGTGTCAATACCCATATTCCCATATCCTTAAGTGGTGTAATCGATAAAGCCGCTATTAGGCTGGGGCTTCGTAATTTATAAGTGAAAATAAGATCGGCATCATTATCTTTTGCCATGATTTACCTCAGCAGTTAATTTTATCCTAGTGAATAATAAATAAAAATAGACAATTATGTCAAATGCATTATCATCTGATGGATGTAAAAGAATATATTACCGCCATCCGCCCAATTCCTGCCAGCGATTAACAATAAAACAAAACAATTCAGCAGTACGTTCGGCGTCGTATAAAGCCGAATGAGCCTGTTGATTGTCAAATTCTAATTTGGCCGCCGCAAGCGCACTGGCTAATACGGTTTCACCCAAGGCTAAGGCACTTAAGGCCGCTGTGTCGAATGTGGTAAAAGGGTGAAAAATACTTTTAAGTTTGTGCCGTTCACAAGCGGCATTGATAAAACTCAAATCAAAGGCGGCATTATGGCCTACTAAAACACAACGTTTGCAATGAGCGTCTTTCATTTCTTTTTTCAAGTGAGAAAATAATTCCGATAAAGCTTTTTTTTCATCGACGGCCATTCTAAAGGGGTGATCGGGAATAATCCCAGTAAAAGCCAATGAAGCCGGATCCAGTTTCGCGCCGGCAAAGGGCAGGGTCGCGTAAAAAAAAGATTTTTGAGGGGCTAAGAATCCATGTTCATTCATTTCGACAGTGACCGCGGCAATTTCCAATAAAGCATGTGTTTTGGCATCAAAGCCGCCTGTTTCGACATCGACAATAATAGGGAAATAGCCTCTAAAGCGTTTTGCCAAAGAAGGAATAGACCTCTCATTCATGGTTAATGCCCTTTATTGATTGGCATTGCCAGGATAAAGTTTGCCCCGCTAATAGCGGAATAAAGGTTAATCCGTCTACTGTGTAATGGTGGGGAACCATCCATTCTTTTTGTATTAAATGCACCTGTTGCTGATTTAAGGGCAATTGATAAAAACGTGCGCCATTGATACTGCTAAAAGTTTCTAATAAGGATAAAGCTTTATGTTCGTAAAATAATTCTGCTAATAAAGCAAGCGCAATGGGGCTGGTAAAACAGCCAGCACAACCGCAGGCGCTGTATTTTTTATCTTGTACGTGTGGCGCGCTATCCGTGCCTAAGAAAAAATGCGTTTGTCCTGAGGTCATCACAGCTTCTTGTAATGCCTGCTGATGATCTTGTTGTTTTAAGATCGGCAAACAGTAATAATCGGGTCTGAGGCCGCCCGCCAATAAATGATTGCGATTAAAAGCCAAATGGTGCACCGTAATGGTAGCGGCAATATGAGCGGGCATACTTTTTACCCAATCTACGGCTTGCCTGGTGGTAATGTGCTCTAATACAATCGGTAGTTTAGGGAAGCGCTGTTGTAAGGGATTTAAAATGTTTCCAATAAAACGCGCTTCACGATCGAATATATCAATGGTGCTATCAGTCACTTCGCCATGAATGAGGAGGGGTAAGGCCAATTCTTCCATGAGCGCTAAATGTTCAAAATGCTGATGGATATCCTGAATACCCCAATCAGAATGCGTCGTAGCACCCTGTGGATACCATTTTACACCCAAGATCCAGGGGCAATGTTTTGCTTCCCTTAAAGTGTTTGCATTTAACTCACCCGTAAAATACAGCGCAAAATAGGGGTTAAAATGCGCATTTTTAGCGCTTGCTAAAATACGCGACCGATAGCTCAAGATGCTGGGTACGGTGGTTAAGGGGGGCACCAGGTTGGGCATAGCGAGCACGCGCGCAAAAGATTGTTCGGCTAAAGCCACCGTTATTTCTAAGGCTCTATCATCTCGCAAATGGATATGCCAGTCGTCGGGTTGAATAATATTAATACTGTGCATGGTAAACTGAGCCTGATTTTATCAATACGGGTAGAGTATAGCGTATTTCTGCCTTTAAAGATAACAGGTTAATATTTAAACCATCCGGACCGACTAACCCAATGCCGCTACCAGGCCTCAGGAATAACTAAAAAATATTTTGTGAATTTGTCTGAAAGAACTAGCGTTCTATAAAGTAGGTGTGATACTATTTTTATTAAGGAATTCTTAGGGCTTGTTGGCATTTGGTTTGTCGATGCGAAAAATGAGAAAAGCGAGGCAAAATATCCGCAAATTTGAGGAGAATATCAAGCCATATTTGACGAAAATTTGCGAATATTTGGACCGCTTTTCTCATTTTGCAGCCGATTAACCGAATGTTAACAAGCCCTCAAGCCACACAAAATGAGTGCTTGGTTATTTTTGTCAGGATGTTGGTTCGTTCAACTTTACTCACGCCACGGGTTTTTAGGTTAAGAAGCAAATTTTTTGCGCAAAATAAGTGTATCAGTATACCTGATTGTTGCAGATAATGATGTAGCCCTCCTACCTAAAAATCAAATAGAAGAGTACAAATTAAGGAACATTATTGTGAAGTTCTTGCGCATTAAAAAAATCAGTATGGCATTGGCAGTTATTTTAGGTAGCGGTGTGATGGGTGAGGCTTGGGCTGATTCGACGACATCGGCTAATAGCAATGTGGATAAACAAGTTGAGTTATTGAGCCAACAAACGGCGGCGCTACAACAACAATTGCAACAATTACAAAAGCAAATTGCCGAATTAAAATCTGAAAAAGCGGTAACACCGACCGCAACGCCTGTAGCGGCAACGGTGAATACGACTACTCCGGCAGCTGCTTCTCCTTCTAGCACTTCTGCTAAGACGACTGTCAATAGTAATCCTGAAAAAGCAGCTGCACCGGGTATGACCCCTACCAAGACAAGTACACAACCCGCTAATGCAACTGCCATACCTTATGGTGGACGCGGCGATTTGGCCAATATTGGTGGTACCGCGGTCATTACGGCGCCGTTTATTCATTCTAGCCGCCAATTTTCCGGTTCAGACTTAATTGTTAACTATTCTACCATTAAAAAGAACGTTGCTATATTGCAACAAAATAAAAATTTCGTAGACGAAATGGAATCTATGGGCTTAGCTTTGCCTAACTTCCCCTTATTAGAATTAAGCGGTAACGTGGAGGCTTTGGGGCAAAATATTAATGGGTTCAATAATAACAACCACAGCGATTTAAATTTAAGTAATGCAGAATTAGACATGCAGGCACGTATTAGTACCTGGGTAACGGGCTTTATGTCTTTTGTTTATAGCTCGGGCAGTTCGGGTGGTGGACGTCGTGTCGACAATTCTAATGTTTATTTGGACAATGGTTTTATCACGATCGGCAATTTTGACAAATCTCACTTTTATGGTACGGTAGGTCAATTATATGTGCCTTTCGGTTCTTTCAGCACGAACGATATCAGCAACCCCTTCAATAAGAGCCTCTTTCGTACTAAAGGCCGGCCTATCGTCTTGGGCTATAACTCTGCGGCGAGCACGGGTTTAGATGCCTCTATTTATGGTTATAGGGGAGATGCCAGAACGGGGTCGGATCAAATGCCGAGTAATGTCAATGATCAGACTTCAGTGCTCAATCAGTATGGTGCGGATGTTGTATACCATTTCTTATTAGGGGGAGCCAATATAGGTTTTGGTGCCAGTGTTATCAACAATGTGTCTGATGCGGGTGGTATGCAGTATACGGGTGGTAATGGAGGCAATGTCAATCAAGATTATTTTAGCGGCTTTGGTGAAGATTCAGAGACTGAAGTGTTAAAACATGGTGTCCCGGGTGTCGACTTCCGTATGGATCTTAGTTATGACCCTATCGTATTGCTGGCGGAATACACGACTGCAACACAGGATTTCAATCAGGTTGATTTAAGCTACAATGGGCATGGTGCAAAACCGAGCGCAGGGCATTACGAAGCAGATTATAAATTTAACATTTTCTCGAGGCCTTCCACTTTTGCTTTGTCCTTTGATCAAAGTAAGGAAGCTTTGGCATTAAATGCACCTGCACGCGGCTATACAGCAGCAGTGAGTACTTCTATTTTCAAAAATACCTTGCTGACTTTTGAAGTACATCATTACATCAATTACAGTTCGGGTGATACGGCTAGTGGTAATAATGGGGTTGTATTCACGCCAGAAGGGGATAGTTCCAATGGTATTCTGGCGCAGCTGGATGCTTATTTCTAGGGAATGAAATGTTGTAACTACTCACCCATCTACGAGTACGATAAAGCACAGATTAGGATGTAGGTTGCGTACAAAATTTCTGGGAAAAAGCGGCGTTTTCCAAGATATAAATTGCATTTTTTACGAAGTTTTTGCACGCAAGATGCGCCCAAAAAATGTGAGCACAAAGCGCGTAGCGCGGCGAACATTTTTGACGCAGGCTACTGCGCCCGAAGGGCGAAGCAGGAACGAAGTGAGTGCTGAGTCCATATGGGCTTTTTTTGAAAAGGGGGCTGGTAGTTACGAAATGTCTAGAGAAACTGAATCTATGATCTTAGCCCTATTAGATAGGGCTAAACGCAAAGGCGCCACGGCTGCAGAAATCAGCGCTTCGATGACAGAAGGGTTTACGGTTAATGTGCGTAAAGGAGAAGTCGATACCGTAGAATTTAATCGCGATAAAGGCTTAACAATGGTTCTTTATTGTGGTCAACGGCAAGGAATGGTGAGTAGTTCTGATTTTTCAGAAGCGGCTTTAAGCCATTGTCTAGATAAAGCATGGACTATCGCCCAAAACACGGATGAAGATCCGGCCGCGGGTCTAGCGCCTAAAGATCGCATGGCCTTAAAAGCAGTGGATCTAGATTTATTCCATCCTTGGCAGATAACACCCGCAGAAGCAATCCCTTTGTTACAAAAGACTGAAGCAGTAGCGATTGCCAGTGACAGCAGAATCAGTAATTCCGAGGGCGTTAATCTCAATACCCACCAATCTCATTATGTGTATGCCAATTCACATGGATTTTGTGGGACGCTGCATTCTACCTCGCATTCTTTTAGCTGTGTGTTGTTAGCCAGCGATAAAAAAGGGGCGATGCAACGTGATTATGATTATACCCATAGCCGTGATGCCAACACACTGGATAATTTCGAAGAAGTCGCCTTGCGTGCAGCGCACTATACCGTGCAGCGATTAGGTGCTAAAACCATTTCCACAGGGAAAACACCGGTTATTCTCAGCCAGCGTATGGTATCCCAGTTTTGGGGTGAGTTGTTATCGGCCATTAATGGCAGTAACCTGTATAGAGATGCTTCTTTTTTAAAGGGATGCGTAGGCCAATCTATTCTCAATAGGTG
>CAMFJO010000061.1 GCA_945956945.1 uncultured Legionellales bacterium
ACAACAGGCTTATCTTTTTTATCATGCTCAATTCCTCGATGGGGTGGTTGCACGTGTCTCCCCCGGTCCCAAAGGCAAAGGTGCTTGACCACGAATTAACATGGATGGATTATCCGATAATTGTTGGGTAAAATCATCTAAACGCAATGTAAAGCCGTCAATATTACCCAGTACATTCATCACCAAAGGCAACAATTGCGTGTTAATCGTCTGCAAGGTTGCATCACTTTGATTTAAGGTAAGTTGTACAGAATTTGCTGCTTTATCCAAGCGCACCGACAATTGATTAAAGCGCGCCATACTTTGTTGCGCATTGTCCATCAAGGCTGGCATTTTGTCCGTAGCAGTGGTCACATTCTCAATAATACGGTTTAATTTATCATCATTGTTTTTTAAAGTACGCGTTAACACTTCCACGTTGCTCAAAGTATCTTGAAAGAGCGCACCATTTTTCTTATTAAAAACCATCCCCACACTGTCTACCACACCTTGCAAATCTTCGGATATTCGTTCAACCGCCACATCCATTCTAAATAATAATGAAGGTGAAGAAGGAATCACCGGATATTTTTGTCCGGCTTGCGCTTTTAATGGTCGGCCCGGGCCAGCCTCTTTCACATCACGCAATTCCACATAGGCAATACCGGTAACCCCTTGCATATTCAAGGTAGCACGCGTCGCGGTGGTGACAGGAGTATCATCATTAACCGCAATAACCAAGATAACCTGATTGGGATCTTTTTCATTCAAAGATATTTTTTTGACAATACCCACATCGACCCCATTGTATTTAACCGATGCGCTGACACTTAAACCCGCTACAGATTCTTTCATATAGATCGTGTAGTAATCGTAAGTCTTGGTATGCAATCCTACTGATAACCATAAGCCAATGATGATTCCTATCGTTAAGAATACAATCACAAAAAACCCTACGGTAGCATAATAGCCTTTAGTCTCCATGGTGTTCTTTCCTTTGCGTACGGCTGCTTGCAAAATATTCTTGAATCAAGGGGTGGGGATCCTCAATTAATTCTGCAATGGGTTTTACCGCTAACACTCGCTTGTCTCCTAGAAATGCCACTCTATCTACCGCTGTCCATAAAGTATCGGGATCGTGCGTCACTAATACAATAGTTAATCCTAGGGTTTTTTGCAAATTGACCACTAATGAGTCTAAACTGGCGGCAGTGATGGGATCTAAGCCCGAAGTAGGCTCATCCAGAAACAACAATTGGGGATCCATAACAATAGCGCGCGCCATTGCCGCCCTTTTTAACATACCGCCGCTTAATTCCGAAGGGTATTTATGCGCTGAATCCACAGGAAATTGTGCCATTTGCATTTTCATGTAGACCAAGGTCTCAATGATGTCTTGGGATA
This sequence comes from uncultured Legionellales bacterium, assembly GCA_945956945.1. Lineage (GTDB taxonomy): Bacteria > Pseudomonadota > Gammaproteobacteria > UBA1113 > UBA1113 > VFKP01. Next base: position 1,384 of record CAMFJO010000061.1, read on the forward strand.
AAGAAGTCAATTCTTTCAAGGGGAAAGCCACATTTTCTGCCACCGTTAAGGAAGAAAATAAAGCGCCCTGTTGAAAAAGCACCCCCCAACGCCGCTGTAGAGCACGCAGATCCGCGTCAGGCTTTAAAATATCGACCCCTAATATATTGATTTCGCCTTCAGTCGGTTTATTTAAGCCCAATAGTTGTTTTAATAAAGCAGTTTTACCACTACCGCTACCACCGACCAAGGCCACAATTTCACCCGTATAAATCGTTAAATCTAGATTATCGTGGATGACCTGCTCGCCAAATTTACTTTGCAATCCTTTAATCTCAATGGCAACGGTTTGTTCCATATTCTATAATCCAAGCTTATTGAACAAAATAGAAAAGGCTGCGTCGACAACAATGATCATAAAGATACATTGCACGACACTGATAGTCGTGTGCTCACCCACACTCGCGGCACTATCCTTTACTTGAAACCCCTGGAAAGTTCCTATTGAAGCAATCAATGCCGCAAATACGGGTACTTTCACTAAACCAATTAAAAAGGTTTGTAAATCGATGGCATAAGAAAATCGGTGTAGAAAATCTTTAAATTCTATGGACAGCATTGCTTTGGACATAATCATACCGCCGATTAAGCCCGTTACTTCCGATAAAATCACCAACAAAGGGAGGGCAATCAACAAAGCAGTGATACGCGGCAACACCAATACCTCAATAGGCGATAGCCCCATTGTTTGTAAAGCGGCTATTTCTTCCGTTAATTTCATCGTGCCAATTTGTGCGGCATAACTAGAACCTGTACGACCCGCAATAATAATAGCGGTCAACATAGGACCAAATTCACGTAAGATGGCAATTCCCAAAAAATCCACCACAAAAACATTGGCGCCATAATTACGCAGTTGCACACCGACTTGGTAAGCCAGGACAACGCCAATTAAAAAAGACAACAAGGCTATAATAAAAATAGCATTGGTTCCTGAGGTTTGGATATTATAGCAGATGGATCTAAAGCGAATCTTGAGGGGCGCTTTAACCCAACCTAGGCCTTCATAACAAATTGCTCCTATAAAAGAAAGATAGGCAAGCAATTGAGCCCCAAAACGAGCACTTTTTAGGCCTATGTTGTATACCCAAGCTAAAGAAACTTTGGGGGGAAGCGGTGGGTTTTCTACACGATACTCTTCCACCAAAGAAAAAACTTCCTCGTGTGTCTCAGAAAAACCACGCCATTGAATCGTATAACCCAAAGATTCCCAATGTTGTGAAAAATGAGACAATAACAATGCGCCCACCGAATCCAGCATCTCTATGCTACTGCCATCAATGATAATACGCTCACCACGGGCAGGTTGAAATGCCGCCAGTTTACGTTGCAATTTTATATTTTCTGTTTGCGTCCATGCTCCCTGGCAGCAAAAAATATTCTTTTCGTTTGTGTCCATCCTAACTCATCTAAAAAATAGGCGCTAATTGAATCGTGTTTTTGCGCTCAGGTCCTGTTGACACCATCACAACGGGGACCTCCAGCAGATTTTCAATACGCTTGATATAAGCCTTAGCCTTTTCAGGTAATTTAGCCCACGAATCAATGCCCGCTATCGGTGTTTTCCATCCAGGCATTTCTTCATAGACAGGTTTAACGGGCGTACGCCCATAAATATTATCTGCACCTTTTTCATAGGCAACGGCTATTTGTATAGTATCAAAAGTATCTAATACATCTAACTTGGTCATGCACAGTCCTGACAAGCTATTGATTTCAGCCGCCCGTCGCATCGCCACGGCATCGAACCAACCACATCGACGGCGACGTCCAGTCGTCGCACCAAATTCACGACCATGTTCTACTAAAGCATCGCCCAGCGCACCCGTTAATTCCGTCGGAAACGGCCCTGAACCAACACGTGTGGTATAAGCCTTGGTGATCCCCAACACATAATCAATATAACGAGGCCCCAAACCACTGCCGGTCGACGCACCGCCTGCGGTAGTATTCGATGAAGTAACATAAGGATAGGTTCCATGATCGATGTCTAAAAAAGTACCCTGAGCACCTTCAAACAATAAAGAATGTCCCTGTTGCCGATGAGCAACTATCAACATCGGAATATCCGCCATCATCGGTAATAAAGCATCTGCTTGCGCTAATGTTTCTTCGTATATTTGCGTGTAATCGAAAGTAGAAGTCATAAAATAATTTTTTAAAATGAAGTTATGATAATCTAAATTTTCTTGCAGCAATTCTGCAAAATGTGCTGTGTCCAAAAGATCGGCGAAACGAATACTGCGTCTTGCAACTTTATCTTCATACGCTGGGCCAATCCCCCGTCCGGTTGTACCAATTAAACGTACGCCGCGTTTGGTTTCGCGTGCCAAATCCAATGCAACATGATAAGGCATCACCAAGGGGCAAGCCCCGCTAATTTTAAGTTGTGATTGAACAGCAACACCACTACTTTCTAATAAAGCCATTTCTTTTTGCAATTCTGGCAGGGATAACACCACCCCGTTACCGATCATGCACACCACACCAGGGTGCAAAATTCCCGACGGTAATAAATGCAACACTGTTTTTTTGCCATCCACTACCAAAGTATGGCCAGCGTTATGCCCGCCTTGAAAGCGCACAACCCCTTGTACACACTCAGTCAGTAAATCAACAATTTTACCTTTACCTTCATCGCCCCATTGGCTGCCTAATACGACTACATTTTTACCCATCTTTATATGTCTCTCTCTTGATTTAATGGATTATCAATCTACATTGATGAAACACGGTTATTCTCTGTTCTCTGTAAGCCGTCATCGCGAGGCGCGTAGCGCCGTGACAATCTAGTAGATCTTCCTGGATTGCCACGGCGCTACGCGCCTCGCGATGACGGCTTACAGGGAAAAGATTATTCCTATGCAGCTTATTTGATCATCTCATGAATGACTGCAAAACAACTTTATCTTTAACCCTTCGTTTTAGCACCACTTTGAGTCGATTGATTAAAATAATCAAAAAACTGGCTCTGCGGTGTTACCACAATGATATCTCTCGGATTTGAAAATGTCTTTTTATAAGCTTCTAAGCTACGATATAAACTATAAAAAGATTCATCCTGGTTGTAGGCATCCGCATAAATTTTAGCAGCGCGACCATCGCCTTCGGCCCGAATATCATTCGCTTCTTTTCTGGCAGTTGCCACGATCACCGTCGCCTGTTCATCTGCCTTGGCACGAATAGCCTCTCCTTCGGCATGACCTTTTGCGCGTAATTCAGTGGCTACTTTTTCACGCTCTGCTCGCATTCGGGCAAACACAGAACCACTGACTTCCGGCGGTAAATCGATACCCTTGATACGCACATCAACAACGTCTATTCCCAATTTTTGCGCGCCATCATTAGCCTTTTGATTCAAAGCCTGCATGATGCTCGCTCTATCATCCGATACCACTTCATTGATTGTACGTCGGCCAAACTCGGCTCTTAAAGCATCATTCAATTGCTGTTCCAACAATTGGTTTGTGGTTTGCATATTGCCGCCGGTCGTCTTATAAAATAACGGCACATTGCGAATGCGCCATTTTACAAAATAATCCGCAATAACCCGTTTTTTCTCCACGGTCACAATAGGCGAAGATTTAATATCTAAATTTTGCAAGCGGGTGCTAAAATACAAGACATGTTCAATCAAAGGCCATTTGATATGCAATCCCGGTTCAGCAATATAGCTACCGCCATCCTTAGCACTTTTTAATGCCCCTAAACGTTGAATCATGGCTTTTTGATCAACTTGTACCGTATATAAAGACAGACTTAACAAGATAATCACAACAGCCGCAATGGCACCAATCAATTTTGCGCGCTTGTTCATTGTTGGCTCCCGTCGCTTGAATTAAAATAACTGTTTGCAGAAGTCGAAGTATCTAAATAACTATTGTTGCTTGTGCTCGCTGCTGCTGCCGCCGCTGCTGACAAGGCATTTTGTTTATCGTCACCACTAACTTCTGTACTACTATCTACAGGATTATCCACTTCACCAGAATCACCCAACATTTTGTCTATCGGCACATTTAAAAATAACTGATTGCCTTTATTCACATCTAAAAACAATTTGTTGGTTTTAGACAATACCGATTCAACTGTCGACAAATAAAGTCGTTCTCGCATCACACTGGGTGAGTGCTTATACTCTGGCAACATCGCTAAAAAGCGCGCCGTTTCCCCTTGCGCATTCAAAACGACTTGTTCTCTATACGCTCTAGCGCCAGCAAGCAAACGCTGTGCTTGACCATTAGCCTCGGGGATAACTTTTTCTTGATACCCGCGTGCCTGATTCACGATTTGCTCACGTTCTTGTTCCGCTTTAATCGCATTATCAAACGCATCTTTGACTTCATCTGGTGGTTTGGCGGGTTGTAAGGCAACATCGACTACTTGCATTCCTGTGCCATAACTTTTTAAAATATAGCTCAATTGCTCCTGAACGCCAGCACGCACTGTTTCGCGACCACTGGTTAGGACTTGATCCAGAGTTGTATTACCAATAACTTGTCGTAAAGCACTCGCTGTAGATTCTTGCAAAGTCGCAATCGGATTGACGACATTAAATAAAAAAGCACGCCCGTCCGCAATGCGGTATTGTATAGCAATATCC
>CAMFJO010000062.1 GCA_945956945.1 uncultured Legionellales bacterium
CTCATTTTTCGCGTCGACAAACCAAATGTCAACAGACCCTATTAAAAACGGTATAGGGTGCATGCTATTTCATGGTTGCTATCTAAACCCCGGCTCTTTTTTAGAAGATCTAAAGAAGGATCTCAAACCTTCTTGAGGCGGAGCAGTGAATCTGCTGGTCCAAAAGCTTGCACTGGAATGACTATTTCGGCCATTGAAAGCTGGAACAGGAGCATGTGAAGATAAGGCTATTTTCTTTTTCTCAAACATTTCATGTAGCCTCTTTAACTGTCGTTCCATACCGAGAATTCGCGGATCTTCTACTTCTTGAATTTCATCCAGTATCTTTTGTTGTTCCGCTATAACCTTTTCTATACTTCCCAAAGAAGCAATTAATACGTCCTCTGGGAGGTCAGAAGACAATTTTCTTATATGCAGTTCGATTGCTATTGAAGTTTTATAAAAATTGTCTATTTTGTCATCTATATTGCCGAGACTATAGATCTTAATTTTTTCATCGATTTCGTGTAATTTTGCTTTTTCCTCTTCATTTAAAGGAAAGCCCATATCGGCCAGAAATGTTTCCGCCTCTTTCATATTTTTTCGCAGAACTTTGAGCGCGCCCATATTATGTACCACCAGTTGCTCCGTGGCTTCGGGATAGGACTCGCCTGAGCTATTCATTCTACCCATGAGCTCCTCAAGCTTTTGTAAGGCTCTTTCCAGGTCGTCTATATCCCTATAGAAATTATGTTTTGTCTCTCGTATCATATCTTCAAAACTTAACTGAGCTTTTGTAAGATCGTTGCTAAACGAATAACCAGATAGCGCCAGAATGTTGTGTTTCAAAGATAAAATAAAATCCATATCGGGATTGGGTTTTTTAAATTCTTCTAAGAACATCAATAAATTAACCAAATGGTTATTCTGATCTTCATGATGCCCATGGAAAAAAGGAATATGGGGATTGTTTTCTTGAAGAACGGCTAATATTCTCTCTCTTTTTTGATCGCGACTGTATTCTTCTGTCTCTAAAATAACTTGGATCCTTTCTTTAACTTCGGGTGAGAGGTATTCCAGATGTTTTAGCTCCATTTTAAAAAAATCGTCTAATATTTTCTTGTTCTTCAATAATTGGCTCATGTCAAGTTTAGCAGAGAAAAATAAGTTTCCTTCTCTTATATTTTGAGCTAGTTTTTCAATTTCTTGACTAAAGCTGAACAAATTGCCGCTTTCCATAATAGAAATACCCTGCATCATCTTAATGAAATCATTGAGTTCAATTTCGAATAGAGGGCGATTGTTTTCTTTTTCTGGGACCATTTCACCTGCTTCGTTTTGTCTGTAAGACATTCCCATCGTCCCCCAGGGATTACGAACTTGAATATAGAGAACTTGTTTCGGGACACCATTGATTATTTCTGTTTTTTCATAAGCTTTATGAATGGAGTAAGCATGTGTACCGGCAATGCCGGGCAAAATTTTCAGTTCGGCTTTTTCATAGCTCTTCTTCGAGCGTGTTCCGGTCGTCAGCCTATTTTTTTTATCGAGATTATCTTTAATTTTGTCGTAGAATGCGCGTGCTTCTGGGCTATACTCTCCGGTAAAAGGGATTAAAGGGCGTTGTGCCAATTCTTCGGCGGTGAGTACTTGTTTGCTTGAATCAAATAGAGCGCATAAAGATTCTGGTGCATTTTTGCTTCTAAATAAAGCATGCAATGCGTCTATTTTTTCCTCTACGCTGAGCCCGTCATTGTCTAAAATACGATCGTACTCATCCTTATTTTCTTTATAATAATGAAGGTATTGATGGAGCGCTTCTAGGGTTTCATCAGACATTTCATCAGGGCGATGGTCATCAGTCACCAATCTTAAACCAGAAGCAGAAGCCATGATATTATCAAATTGAAATTGAAATTGACCGTTTACGCATAGAAAGGCTGCTTCTGCTGATAATCCCGCCTCTATAGCGTCGGAATAAATTTTTAATACGCTTTCCAATGTTTCTTTATTCATGAAGACCGGAACTTTTTTAGAAGGCAGTTTAGTAAAAACATATTCACTTTTTTTCCCGGTTAATATTTGTAAAGCAAAGTAGGCGAATCCACCGCCGGAAAAAACAGCCGCTTGCGAAGGTCCTACCTGTTTATCGTCTTTTTGCCCCAGAGATGCATAGGCAGCTTCTATTAAGTAAACCCATAGCGCTGTATGGCCATTCAAAGATTTGCCATTTTCTACTAATATCGCTTTTCTAATTTTTACCATAACGGGGGCTTGGGTTTCAGGATCAAATAATTTAACGCTGACCCAGCCATCATGATGATCGACGATCATTTCACGAATAAAGGCCTTGCCATCTTCATGACTTAAAATACTTTGCAATGCCGCTAACAGGAAGCAATCGGGGACAAATTTTTGTTGTATTTCATCTATGCTGGGTGAATCATCATTGGGGAAAATAGGTTCATCTTCCCCTACGAGTTGATATTGTTCTTTTACGGTAAAAGGAAATAAATTTTTATCATCGAATGCACTGTGTGCTTCCATTGCCATAGCAAAGGGAATAGGGGTATCTTTATTTATTAGGTGACCTGGAATTTGTGCTGTAAAATTTGGCACTACCCCTGGGTTTCGCATAGAAGCTAATTCGTGTACTTTTCCTGTTTGATCGACATAAAACAATTTTGTTTTGCTATTTGATAGAATAAAAGCACAACCGTTTTCAGGAAGAGGGTTTTCTTGTAAGTAAGCTTGTACGTCTTCTAGGGTACAATGTCCTATTTTCAAAGTTCTAGGCATTCTTCTGATATAAGTGTGGTGCAATGGGTTTGCTAAATTAAGCGTATGAGGAATGCCCGGTTTTATATTCCGTTTGCCTTCTGGAAGATCGGTGTCAGGCAATTTTTTACAGACGCGGATTTCATAGTTGAGAATAGGCGATGTCATTTTATCCGTACCATCATCCAAGCCGCGGAGCAGCACCAGAGACTGTTCTGGTATAGTAAATGTATCATCCACACGAATATCACGGGTAGTAGTTGCTTGAACCCCCAAGTGTATTTCTACAGTTTGGGCATTAATGACACTCTTTCTATAAGAGCTAGAATGGCCGATAGGACTCTTTCCTGGCATAATGAAACCTCGCTAATATTAATATTATAAATTTTGCGAGCGCATTATACCCTAGAAAATGAGAACTTTAATTAAGGGAATATTAAGATCTGACTAAAAGTGTAGTAGTTATTTGATTTCATTAGGTTTATTTTTTAACATAAATCTTCGCCGTCTTATTCGTCCTGGTTTTAAAACGCCGATGCTGCCACAAATACTGTTCGGGATGAGCGCGAATGGCTTCTTCCAAAATACGATTAATCCGAGTGGCATTGTCCACTTCATCGTCAATGGGATAATTTTCTAATGCTGAGTGGATACGCAGATGATAGTGGTAATGTTCATCCCGATAATAAGTGATGGGTAATACGGTTAAATTAAAATTGCGCGCCATTTTAGCGGGCATGGTGATGGTGGCAGTGGGAATATTAAAAAAAGGTGCGAAGACACTCACTTTACGGCCGTAATCTTGATCGGGTGCGTACCACACGGGAACACCTTCTTTGATAGTGCGAATCAAACCGCGAACGTCTTTACGTTCCAATATTTTATAAGCATAACGTGCACGGCTTCTCGTCATCAAATAATTAAACACCGGATTGGGGTGCGCTCGATAAAATAAAGCAAAACGCACCTGCTTGGAGAGCAGACGGCCAATAATTTCTAAGGTGGTGAAATGAAAGCCTAAGGCCAATATGCGCGGCGCGGCATCATTTTCATAAAGGCGCTTTAAATTATCCAAGCCATCCAGATTAAAGCGAATACGGCTTAATTTTCGTTCTGAGCCTAACCACGCCACGAGCGTTTCCACCAGGCTCACGCCCACCGATCTAAAACAAGCTTGCACTAATTTTTGTTGTTGTTTGGGTGTGTACTGTGGAAAACACAGGCGAATATTGGTGGCGCACACGCGGCGTCGATAAGGGGCAAAAAAGAGACTGATATGCCCTAAGCCTTCACCCAAAGTATACAAACAAGGGGTCGGCAGTTTGACTAATAACCAAGCGAAGGCAAAGCCTAACCATAAACCCCAATAGCGCGGTTTTAACCAGCTCAGCCTAAAGGAAGGGACATCGTCTTTAGCCATCTAGAAAAGCAGCCTGTATTAGGGTAAAATAATTCTTTAACCTATTATTTAAAAATGCATTCAATATTATTCTCTGCTTTGGTTGCCTTTGTTAACATGGCGTTGCTGTACTGGTTGTCACCGATAGCGGCCATGATCGCTTTCGTGCTCGAAATTGTAGCATTATTTTGTTTGATCACCAAACCTAAGCAATGGGTTTTAGCCATAGGGTTTTATAGCCTGAGCACTTTATGGGCTTTGAGTCATTTTTGGGCGGCCATGAATCAGCAAATTCCTCTTGCCTGGCAAAATAAAGCGGTGCGCCTCGATGCGACTATCGTTTCTCTGGTGACGAGCGATAGCGTAAAACAACATTTTCGCGTACAAGCAAGACAGATTTGTTTTGGCAAAGAATGCATGGCACTGCATGCCAAGATAGATCTGACGGTTTATTTTGAACCACAAAGCAAGACAGACTTTCAACCAGGCCAATCCTGGATTGTGTATGCCCGTTTAAAGCGCGTACATCGTTTGGCCAATCCGGGCGTATTGCGACCTATTGAATGGGCGCAAGGCCTTTATGCAGTGGGTCGTGTGTTAAATCAGCCAGCGGCACGCCTCATTCAACCGGCATCCGCTTGGAATAAAGATCACTTACGACAGGCATTAGCCGAGAGGCTCTTAAAATCAGGCTTAAATGAAAATAGCCTGGCGGTGGTATTGGCTTTAACCATTGGCGATCGCAGCCATTTGTCCGCAGACTTATGGGCTTTGTTCCAACAAACGGGTGTGTTACATCTGATGGCCATTTCAGGCTTACACGTGGGCTTATTAGCCACTTTTGTGTATGCCATCGTCTATTTATTATTATGGCCTTTTCCATCGTTATTTTATTTTTTACCGCGACAAAAAATAGCCATGTGGACAGCGGTATTCGTGGCCTGGAGCTATGGTGCCTTGGCTGGATTTGCTGTATCGACGGTGCGTGCCTGTGTCATGATAAGCCTTTATGTGCTGGCAAAAAGTCTGTCCCGCCAACTTAGCTGGTTATCGGTATTATTATGGTCATCGGTCCTGATTTTAATGATTGCACCTTTACAAAGCCTGAATATGAGCTTTTGGTTATCCTTTATTGCCGTTGCCTTTATTGCTTTTTTAGGGTGGGTTTGGCCTAAGCAACCAGGGCATTGGCGTCGTCATGTTGTTTTTCCGATGGTATTGAGCCTGTGTTTGTTGCCGGTTTCTCTGTTATTTTTTCAAAAATCGCCCTTAAATGCACCTTTAACGAATCTCTTGGCTATCCCGTGGGTCAGTTTTATCATTCTTCCCACTGCCTTATTGACGCTGATTGCTCCCTCGCTGTTCCCTCTGGTGCAATGGAACTTGGACTATTTTTTGTATTTTCTGCAAAAAATGGCAGAGTACTTGCCCTATCAATGGTGGCAGGGCGGCAGCTTATTGTGCATCAGTTTGATGATGGGGGGCATCGGGCTGGTTTTATTGCCGCGTGCCTGGCAATTAAGGGGTATTGGCTTTTTGTGGTTATTATTGGCTTTCGTGATGCCCTTCATGACAAGAAACCATGCGGCTTTAGAAGTGACTATCCTTGATGTCGGGCAAGGTTTAGCCGTCGTATTACAAACGCCACAGCATACGCTGTTATACGATACAGGTCCTGCTTATTATGGCGGCGGTGATGCAGCGGGTCGTGTGATTGTGCCTTTTTTAAAACGGCAGGGCATTGTTCACCTCAATACGATGGTGGTGAGCCATCAAGATATGGATCACAGTGGTGGTGTGCCCACGCTATTAAAACAGTTGCCGGTGGATAGGTTGATCAGCAGCGCAT
>CAMFJO010000063.1 GCA_945956945.1 uncultured Legionellales bacterium
ATACCAGGTGGCATGAAGAGCAGTTCCTACATGATAGAAAGTTGCTTTCTCTGCGATACCTTCTATGTCATTTGAATCACTGAAAAAATCATGGGTTTCTTTATACAGAATATGGGCTAAGCGGTTACGCGGAAATAGCACTGAATTCACCAGGTAAGACATAGCCCTTAAATTTTGAGATTGTGCTTTAAAAGTTTCAACAGTCCAGGTCATGGTAAGATAGGCATAACGCATTATATGGGTGGTATAATACATTTCTTCCGCCAAACGAAGTGCAATAGAATAAATAATTTCTTGTGCTTCTGAAGTTTCTTGAGGCAGAGTCTGTAAAGGTTTTCGGTAGTGTTTTAGATAAAATTTAAAGCGCATTACAGCTAAAATCAGTTCTAATTTACTGGGGTTTTTGGCTATATTGGGATAGCCCAATAATTTAAGGGCTTTTTCGTAGAAGACTATAGAGGTTTCGTGCTCTCCTTCGGCACGATTGAGATCGCCTTTTAATAATAATAGTTTGGCTTTTCCCATCACTGTTTTTGCTTTTTCTAAACTTTGTTCGGCTGCCAGTGTGGCTTCCTTAAAATTTCTCGATAAAAAAGCGGTCTGTATATATGAAAAATAAACATTATAGCAAAAATTATAATCCGTCTCCCAAGCCGCTTCTGATAATAAATCTTTAGCTATCCGGCTATATTCATAAGCAATATTATAAGCGGTAGAACTAAGCGCTACCAATGCTGCTTTAAAATTAAAATGAGCAATTTTATTTTTTTCATCAGGATTAACGACATAAGCCAAGCCTTTGTTGAATTGATCTGCAATAGCCATAACGCGAGTTCCCGCATCACTTTCTTGACAGGAAGCAGCCCAACGACGCGCTAATTCCAGATGTATTCTTTTAGTTTCTTCTATAGGTTTTAGCTCATAACATGCTTTTTGAATCTTATCGTGTTGGAAGCTGTATTCACGTTTTAATAACTCTTCCTCAGAGACCCCTTCAAACCATTCATCTTTTAGTTGAGTAGGTACTATAATGTTTTGATGTAATGCTTCCTGTAGGCTCTGCGCAGCCAGCAAGACCGTTTCTTTCTGTGCTATAGCTAAATCTTCAAGATTGAATGTTCCACCTATACAAGCAGCTAAATGTAGACTATCTTTTGTTTCGATAGGTAGTTTTGCAATCCTTTTAGCGACAAAATCAAACATGTTGTTGGTCAAGGCTATTTTTTTAAGGCGATTCTCATCCAAATGCCAACGATGGTTTTCTGCGGAGAAATATAAGATATCTTCTTTATATAGTTCTTCTACCAACATTAATAGAAAAAAAGGATTGCCATAGGTTTTTTCAACTATCAATTTGCTTATAAATTGCAGCTCTTGTGTGGGCAGGTGAAGCATATCTTCTAATAATTGGTTTAGAGGATCTTGGTTTAATCCTTCTACTACTATTTTTTGTATGGGTTCGCGTGATTCAACGTATTTTAAAAATGCACTTAAAGGATGCTCATTGTCTACCTCATTGCTCCTATAACTCAATATCAGTAACATGTTCTTTATATCAGGGTTAAATATCAATTTTTTTAATAAATCGAAGAAAGATGCATTAGCCCATTGCATATCATCTAAGAATAAGACTAAGGGATGCTCTAAAGAGATCAGTTTTACAAAGCGTAATATGGCTAGTTCAAAACGATTTTTAGTCGCTTCGATGCCTACTTTAGGTAATGGCTCCGGTTCTCCTACAATATTTTTTAAGCGGGGCACAAAATCAGTTACCACCCCTAAGATCCCTCCCATTTCTTGTAAAAAAATGTTTTTAAAAGCGTCATATTCTTCGCCAGGTAAATTTAATTGATAACGGATCAGTTTATCCAGTGCTTGTCTTAACCCTTCATAGGTATCGCTTTGCTGGAACTTATTGAATTTGCCGCGTGCCAAAAAACCTTTGCTGAGAGCGATCTTAGGGATGAGCTCTCGTACCAGACTTGTTTTGCCCACGCCTGAATAACCCGATACCGTGATGATGGCATTTTTTCTGTCCTCACATAACCTATCAAAAGCATTAAATAGTATTTGTGTTTCTGTTTCTCGTCCATACAATTTTGAAGGCAATTCTAAGCGAGTGGTGATATCATTTAAACCCGGTGTAAATGGTTCATTCAGATCTTTTCCTGCTTGCCAATCTTGATAAGCCTGTTCTAAATCCCGCATTAAACCGAGCGCGCTTTTATAACGGTCTTCGCTTTTCTTAGATAACAATTTCATGACGATGACACATAAGCTATAAGGCAAAGAACTATCATATTCTTTTAAATTTTTCGGTGGGGTTGCCATATGGCCAAAAATAATGTTCATGGGATCCGCACTGGTGAAAGGAAGACGGCCACTTAAACATTGATAGAATAGAATACCTAAGGAATATAAATCGGCAGCATAGGTTAAAGGACGATTCATGCGGCCTGTTTGCTCAGGTGCTATATATTCTAAATTACCTTGTAATAGACGCGGCGGATCACTAGGTACCATCGTGCGATTTAATTCAGTGGCTATAGAAAAATCCGCTATTTGTATGGCATTGTCTGTAGGTCGTATCCAGATACTTTGTGGATTGATATTTTTGAAAATAATCCCGGCGCTGTGAATTTCGCTGAGTATTTTGGACAATTGTATCGCTATAGGGAAAAATACCGCTAAATTCAAGGGTTTTTGCGTTAGAAATGCATTTAAAAAGACGAAACCTTCATCTTTTAAGACTAAATTCGAGGGGTTATCCTGTTCGACCCAGCCTATCATACTGGGAAAATGGCTGCCATGTGAGCCTAGGCGTTGTAATAAGGCAGATTCATGTTGTAATTGAGCATGATCCCCTTTTTCTATTTCATTAGGCCTTAAGGTTTTGATCAGGTATTTTTCACTTGAATTGGGTGTTTTTGCCTTATAAATCAAGTACCTACCATTAACCCCCAGGATATCGCAAATTTCATATGGCCCTATCGTTTGCATGGTTTTTCCTTATTTCACACTATATAGTATAGTTGAAGCGCACTTTTTAGGTAAAAAGGATAAAACCCGATAGAAAAGAGCAGGCGATTAAGCTAATTCGCATTCACCGGCATCTAATATGGACTTTAGCGACAAAGAGAGGGATAGTTAAGATAATTTCAGTACTAAATGGGCTAAGCGCTTTCCCATTGCTCTACAGAGTACTTTTTCGTCTTCACTGATGGGATTTTCATTTTTGCTACCAGCGTGGTGGCTAATGCCATAAGGTGTGCCCCCCGATTTGGTCTGACTTAGGGCTGCTTCGGTGTAGGGAATACCTGCAATCAGCATGCCGTGATGCAGTAAAGGAAGCATCATGGATAATAAGGTGGATTCTTGTCCACCGTGTAAACTCCCAGTAGAAGTAAAAACAGTGGCGGGCTTGCCTACTAAAGCGCCATCCATCCATAAACCACTGGTGCTATCTAAAAAATGTTTTAGCGGGGCTGCCATGTTGCCAAAACGAGTAGGGCTGCCTATGGCCAAACCATCACAGCGCCTTAAGTCATCTAAGGTGACGAAGGGAGCGCCTTCTTCGGGTATAGCGGCCTCTATTTGTGTCGTGACAACATCTACTTTGGGAACAGTGCGGATAAAAGCTTCTACGCCTTCTACTTCGGCAATACCACGAGCGATTAATTGGGCCAAAGTTTTGGTGGCGCCAAACCGACTATAATATAAGATGAGGATAGATTTCATAGTATTATCCTGTTAAAGTATCTATGGCTATGTCACGTTCTACAGAGTAACAGAGAAAACAACATGAGTAAACACATTTTCATTAACTTAGAAGCACAACAGCTGGAATTGTATGAAAATGAAGATTGCTTGATGCGTTATAGTATTTCCAGTGGTAAAAATGGCATAGGGCAATATATGGGTAGCGAACAAACGCCGCTAGGTCGCCATATGATCTATCGTAAGATTGGCGCTAAGGCTCCTCCGGGTACCGTATTTGTAGGCAGACAGGCGACCGGTGAGATTTATACACCCGCATTAGCAGAACAAAATCCTGGGCGAGATTGGATTATAACGCGTATTTTATGGCTGATGGGATTAGAGCCCGGTTACAATCGTTTTGGACAGTGTGATACGCGAAATCGGTATATTTACATCCATGGCACGCCAGATAGTACAATTCTTGGCCATCCAGGCTCGAGGGGCTGTATACGTATGCGTAATTTAGATATAATTAATCTTTTCGATAAGGTGGAAGAAGGGTGTTTGGTGACCTTGCGTCGGTAACCATATCCCTAAGTTATTGCTCAGAGTATAGGGTAGGATCTGCCGACAAACCAAATGTCCACAGACCCTAATTTAAAGGTATAGAATTACATGAATAAAACAAATCCAATATTGTATAAGATCACTTTTGTTCAAAATGACAATGTGGTGGAGATGTATGCCAAAAATGTAGCCGAATCCGATATGTTTGGCTTTATCATCGTGGAAAATCTCGTGTTTGGTGAAACGACCAGTATTGTGGTTGATCCGAGTGAAGAACGTTTAAAAGAGCAGTTTAAAGGTGTGAAAAGAACTTATATTCCCATGCATACTGTGTTGCGCATTGACGAAGTGGAAAAAGCCGCTAGCGGTAAAATTATGGCACGTGCTAATCCCGGCAGTAAAATCAGTCCTTTGCCGAACAATATTTATATAGATCCCGGTAAGGATAAAAAATAATGATGTTAGGCCCGCTCATTGTTGGTATTAAGGGAAAATTTTTAAGCGATGAAGATAAAGCATTATTGCAACAACCTTTAATTGGCGGTGTGATACTGTTTGCCCGCAACTACAATGATGTCGATCAACTTCGTGCCTTGGTGCTAGAAATAAAATCTTTGCGTACCCCTGCCTTATGGGTTAGCGTCGATCACGAAGGCGGCCGAGTACAGCGATTTATCAATGGGTTTACCCGCTTGCCTGATTTAGGGCAATTAGGTCTTTTGTATGAAGTCGATCCAACCGCTGCTTTGGTAAAAACTCGGGAATGGGGTTTTACCATGGCACAGGAATTATTGGCAGTAGGCGTGGATATGAGCTTTGCGCCAGTGATTGACTTGAATAAAAATAAACTCAGTTTGATTGGCGATAGAAGCTTTCATTGCCAGCCGGATATCGTCACGATAATGGCGAAGTCCTGGAATGAAGGTGTGCATCGCGCCGGAATGAAGACTTGTGGCAAGCATTTTCCTGGGCATGGTGATGTCACCCTAGATTCACACGATGGTTTACCAGTGGACGAACGTGACTACCATAGCATTGAGGCAGAAGATTTAATACCCTTCACCCAATTGATCAAGGAAGACAGTCTGGATGCCATCATGCCAGCGCACATCGTTTTTCCTAGGGTAGATGATAGACCCGCTGGTTTTTCCTCTATTTGGTTAGGCGATATTTTAAGGCGACAATGTGGATTTAAAGGGGTCATTATTAGCGATGATCTGGGCATGGGCGGTGCAATGGGAATGGGAAATTATACACAACGATTACAAGCAGCGTTGGCAAGCGGTTGTGATTTGGTGTTATTATGCAACGATCATCCGGCTATCGCAGAATTAGTGGCGACAACAGCAGTAGATGCGAGCTACGATCGTAGCGCGAGCATTATGGCATTATATGGGAAAAAAGAGAATGATTATGCTACCACAGAATATTAAAGAAGTTTATCAGCGCGCTACGTGTTTATACAGCCGGGAAGAAGTTGAATTGGCTATTGATAATATGGCTAAAGCGATTCATGAAAAGATTGCCAATGAAAACCCTGTTTTATTGTGTGTGATGATAGGTGGGTTAGTGCCGATGGGCAGTCTATTATCTGTCTCTTATACACATCTCCGAGCCCACGAGAC
>CAMFJO010000064.1 GCA_945956945.1 uncultured Legionellales bacterium
AGTCAATCTTTACCTTCTTTCGTGAATATCACGCAAGCTAACAACAATACCCATATTTCTGGACATTTGCCTTTCTTTGCCAGTCCTAAAGATTTAAGCGGTATCGCTATGAATTTTAATGTTTTTTCAAACAATACGCGTATTTGTTCTTTTACGGCGAAAATTACTGAGGCATTAAAAGTATCGATTACCAATATCAGCGGTGGTTCTTGTCATTTCAGCGGGCAAAAAACCAATTTAGATCCCTTTGCTGGCGCTACTTTCCACTTAAAGCTAGACAATAGTAGTTCTGTTGTTGCCGTCTAATTAGCTCTACTCCTAGCGATTTGGCTTTGGCGCGAAGAGTATAGCATCAAAATATAACAATATGCTAAAATAGGCTCCTAGAATTTTTTTCAAGGAGCCTATTGTGACCACTTTATCTCACACTCAATTACAGCATTTAGATGATACCTTACAACAAGACGGTGGGGTTTCCATTTTTACAGCACATGGTTTATTAACGGCCTTGAATTGCTATCCTGTTGTTCTTCCGGTAGAAGACTGGTTACCACTTCTCTGGGGTGAAGAACGTTCCTTTGACAATTGGCAAGAAATGGCCGCTCTATTTGCAAAGCTAGGCGAACTCAATCAACACATTGCGCAGGCTTTAAATAATCATCAATTGCTGCCCTTAGTCGATTATGATAGCCATACGACCTTTGATTTCGCCAAATTGAGTGAGGAACAAAAAGAATCTTGTCTGGAATGGTGTGCTGGTTTTGTGGAAGGCTTAGCGTGTGACATGGCCTTTTGGACTGAAGACAGCAATGAAGAAGTATTGACCTCTATCATGGCTATTAGCGCCTTAGCGCAAATGGGTGCCGATCTTGAAGATGAGGATGACGAAGACTATGAAGATGAAGATTTAGATGAAATCTCGGATGAAGATGAGGATGAAGATTACGAGGACGAGGACGACGAAGATGAAGACGAAGACGAGGATTACGATGAAGATTACGAAGAGGAAGACGACATCTTTGATGAAGACGATGAAGATGAAATCCCATTAACCGAAGAAGAATTCGTAGAAACCATGCAAAATCTTCCTCAATTTGTGGCCAGATTACATCAGCACAAACTCGCTGCCACCCAAGCTATTTTAGAAGTCAACACCGAATCATGAATAAGAAGCTCTTTGATGTTATCGTCGTCGGGGGCGGCCATGCCGGTTGTGAAGCGGCATTAGCCGCTGCGCGTATGGGCGCGGATACTTTATTACTGACGCACAATATCGAAACCCTCGGGCAAATGTCTTGCAATCCCGCCATGGGTGGCATTGGCAAAAGTCAATTAATGAAAGAGATTGATGCGCTGGGCGGCGCCATGGCTTTCCTAACAGACAAAGCGGGCATACAGTTCCGGGTGTTAAACGCCAGCAAAGGTCCTGCGGTACGCGCCACACGCGCGCAAGTCGATCGTGAGTTATACAAACACGCGATGCGCCACTTATTGGAAAATACACCTCATCTAACCTTATTCCAGCAAGCGGTGGATGATTTATTGGTTGTACAGGGCGAAGTCCGCGGCGTTAAAACCCAAATGGGGATTTCTTTTCAGGCTCGCACAGTGGTATTAACGACGGGCACATTCTTAGGGGGAAAAATTCACATTGGTTTAAGCCAATATCAAGGCGGCAGAGCAGGTGATCCCCCCGCAAATGCTTTAGCAGTACGCTTACGCGAATTGTCTTTGCGTATGGGGCGTTTAAAAACGGGTACACCCCCGCGTATTGATCGACGCACCATTAATTATGACGGTTTACAAGAGCAAGCGGGCGATACCCCCATGCCTGTTTTTTCTTTTATGGGACACAGAGGCCTCCATCCACAACAAGTCTCTTGCCACATCACGCATACCAATGAAAAAACCCACGATATCATTCGGCAGGGTTTAGAACAATCGCCTTTGTACACTGGTATCATTGATGGCGTAGGGCCACGCTATTGTCCCTCTATAGAAGACAAGATCGTCCGTTTTGCGGATAGGGATTCCCATCAAATTTTTATAGAACCTGAAGGCTTAAACAGCATGGAGATTTATCCGAATGGTATTTCCACAAGCCTTTCTTTTGAAACCCAATTGGCTTTAGTACAATCCATTCGCGGTTTCGAAAATGCGCACATCACTCGTCCTGGTTATGCTATAGAATACGATTATCTGGATCCACGCGATCTACAACCCTCCTTAGAAAGTAAATACCTGGCTAACTTATTTTTAGCAGGACAAATCAATGGAACTACGGGTTATGAAGAAGCGGGCGCTCAAGGTTTAATCGCGGGTTTAAATGCCGCACGTAAAGCCAAAGATTTACCTGCCTGGTCACCGCGTAGGGATGAAGCGTATATCGGCGTATTGATTGACGATCTCATTACACTGGGTACCACCGAGCCTTATAGAATGTTTACGAGTCGCGCCGAATTTCGTTTGTTATTGCGTGAAGACAATGCCGATCTGCGTTTAACGGCACAAGGCCGAGCGCTGGGGTTGGTAGACGATACGCGTTGGCAAGCTTTTTGCGCTAAAAAAGAAGCGATTGAACAAGGCCAACAACAATTAAGTAAATTGTTTGTGCATCCGCAAACAAAACAAGCCGAACAATTACAACACCTTCTTGATATAGAGCTATCACGCGAAATGTGTGCAATGCAACTGCTCAAACGACCAGAAATTACCTTGTCGACACTTCAAGATATTTTAGCGCTCAACCTAGGCGATGAAGCCGTCATGGAGCAAATCGAAATACAGGCAAAGTATGAAGGCTATATTGTCAGGCAAAGTGATGAAATTGCCCGTCTAAAACGTTATAACCAGATGAAAATACCAGCCGATCTCAATTATACGCACATCTCTGGTTTATCCAAAGAAATACAGGAAAAACTATCGGCATTTCGACCAGAAAATCTGGATCAAGCAAGTCGTATCGCTGGTGTCACGCCTGCCGCCATTTCCATTTTGCAGATTTATTTACGCAAAAGACAATGGATGAATGAATTGCGGGAGAGCGTGGTTGGCTGAGCTACAACGCATATTAGAAGACGGTATTCAACAACTGCAGATCTCTTTGCCGGCGGCAACCCTCGAAAAAATGCTCGTGTATGTCAATTACTTAGAACATTGGAATAAAACCTATAACCTCACCGCCATCCATTCTAAAGAAGAGATGATTGTAAAACACGTCTTAGACAGTTTAAGCCTCTACCCTTTTTTGCATGGCACGCGTTGTCTAGACGTCGGCACAGGTCCCGGGCTACCAGGGTTTATGTTAGCACTGGCTTTACCCCACATCGAATTTGTACTGTTAGACAGCCAAATTAAAAAAATACAATTTATACGCCGCATGTTAAGAGAAATTCCTCTGAACAATGTTAGTGTGTGTCATGAACGTGTTGAGCACCATAAGCCCGCTCAATTATACGATATGATCGTCAGTCGCGCCTTTGCTTCTCTGCAAGACATGATAGAATGCACCGCACATTTACGTGCACCCCAAGGTTATTATCTGGCGATGAAAGGCTTATGGCCCGTGGATGAAATCGCTCAACTACCCTCTCAGTTTTCTGTTGAGGTTAAAGCCTTAAACGTGCCTTTTTTAGATGCTGAGCGACATGTCGTTATTATAAAAGAAAAGTCATAAATTTATAGGCCGAAAACACTTTAACTGCGAAGTAACTTAGTTTATCAGCTACTCCCTGTGGTCGTCATTGCGAGGCGCGTAGCGCCGTGGCAATGACGGCACACAGGGTAAAAGAGTCCGCGGAATCTTCATACTTCATCTTTACAGACGTTTAAAATAACCTACTCTAAAATGTAGCCATTCTATTTAAAGGTTTATCTCTCCTTTCATATACAATACCCCGTAACCTGATAACCATACCCTATCGCCGCGCAATTCACACACCATGTCACCGCCACGTGCCGAAAGCTGCCGTGCCAACAAACGGGTTTTATTGAGCCTTTGCCCCCAATAGGGCGCTAACACACAATGCGCCGAACCGGTGACAGGGTCTTCTATGCGTGGAATTTTAAGCGTGAAATAACGCGATACAAAATCATACTGTGGATCCGTGCTTCGCGCGGTAACAATAATACCGGGGCAATCTATTTGTGCCAAGACGCTTACATTTAAAGAAATATTTTTAATTTGCGCTTCCGTTTTGAGTACTGCGACATAACGTTGTGAGCGATAAAACTCTACGGGTTTTACATTTAATCCCTCTACAACATAATCTGGTATGGGGCAAGAATTATAATCTAATCGCGGAAAATTCAGTGTTATCCGTTCATCTGCACGCGTCACTGTCAATATCCCACTTAAGGATTGAAAATGGATCTCCTGGCGATGTGGCTCTAAATAATGAAAAATGATCCATGCCGTTGCCAAAGTAGCGTGGCCACATAAAGCCACTTCTTCATGGGGTGTAAACCAGCGTAAGTGATAACCTTTATCCCACGGAACCATAAACGCTGTTTCCGATAAATTATTTTCTTGCGCTATTTTTTGCATCACTTCATCTGGTAACCATTCGTCCAAGGGGCACACTGCTGCTGGATTACCGGAAAAGAGCGTTTGGGTGAAAGCATCAACTTGGTATAGGGTGATTTTCTTCATCGTTAAAGCTCCTAGACAAGAATCGATAAATCATAACAGAAAATTTACTAATTAGGATCACGTAGGCCGTGGACATTCCGCTGATAAGGGAAACACCCGTCGGCCTAAGTGTCGGCTCTCCCTCGCCTTTCAGGCTTTTGTTATAGGGCCTAACTATGCTAAATTAGACAATAGTCTACGGTTTGCCGAAGGCTATCGTAAAGCGTTGATTTATATAAACATTTTAATTTAGCCTTAGGGGAGTATATCGTGCCACACATTATCGCTGTCGCCAATCAAAAAGGCGGTGTGGGGAAAACGACCACGAGCGTCAATTTAGCCGCCTCTTTGGCTGTAAAACGTAAATGCGTGTTATTGATAGACTTAGATCCTCAGGGTAATGCCAGTACCGGCAGTGGTTGCGACAAAGCAAAACTCGAAGCCTCCGTCTACGATGTATTAATGCACGACAAAAATATCCTGGATGTGGTAATCCACCAGGAACGCATTGGCTATGATTTATTACCAGCCAATGAAGAACTCACCGCTGCTGAAACCGCTTTGCTAAAATTAGAAGGTAGAGAATATACGCTACAAAAAGCCTTAAAAAATATTGGCAACAGTTATGATTACATCGTCATTGATTGCCCACCCACTCTAAATACGCTAACGGTGAATGCTTTGGTAGCAGCGCACAGTGTGTTAATTCCGCTACAATGTGAATATTACCCCTTAGAGGGTTTATCGGGTCTTATCAGCACTATTCAGGAACTACAAGATGTGGTTAATAAAGAGCTGTATATTGAAGGCATTTTACGAACCATGGTGGATCCGCGTAGCCGCTTAAGCATGGATGTCACCAAAGAATTGGTTAAACATTTTTCCACGCAACTGTTTAAAACCGTTATTCCCCGTAATATACGCTTGGCTGAAGCACCCAGCTTTGGCTTACCTGCATTGTATTACGATGCTAAATCCCCAGGCGCTAAAGCCTATCTCGATTTAGCTGATGAGATTTTAACGCGCATTAAAGTACGCCGCGCAGAACAACAAAAAACAGAGGCTATCGCCTCTTAACCATTATTGCATACTGGAGACACATACCATGGCACGATCTCGTTTAGGACGCAGTTTAGGTGACTTACTGAGCAACACATTGAATACGACCATAGAAAAAACTGAACC
>CAMFJO010000065.1 GCA_945956945.1 uncultured Legionellales bacterium
TTTCCAGACTGCCCCCTAAGGCTAAGTTCTTAGCGCGTAAATATTCATAATCGGACACGAAACCATAAGTACGTGCGCGGCTAATTTCACGGCTATAAGAATTTTGCGAAAAATCAATGGAAATAATTTGATCTTGTGGTTTAAATAAAGGGTGTTGGTATTCAATTTCAAAATCCACTTTAAAACCATCAAAGGGCTCCAGGCTAGCGTATTTGTAATCTTTACTGCCGGGGCTTCCTTCTTCTATAAAAACCTTTTCCTTAATGCGTATAAATTTCTTGGCCGCATTTTGCAATTCTATGCCCGCGGATTGAATCAGAAACACAAAAGGTGCCGCACTGCCATCCATAATGGGCAATTCTGGGGCCGTGACTTCTACGTAGACATTGTCGATGCCCAAGCCAGCCAAAGCCGACATAAGGTGTTCAACCGTTGAAATACGCGCATTTCCCTGCATTAAGGTAGTCGCCAACATGGTATCGCCCACCGTTTCGGCCTTAGCCGGAAAAACCACGACGGGGTCTAAATCGGTGCGAATAAAAACGATACCAGTATGGACAGGCGCAGGCCGTAGTGTCAAATAAATCTTTTTACCCGTGTGCAAGCCCACACCTGTAGCCCTAATGAGGTGCTTTAATGTTCTTTGTCTTATCAATTTCATGCTCTCTTGCATTAATGAACGGTATTAAAATAATCATAACATATTTTTAACAAATAGCTCAATATTAAATAGCCGCATCGCTTTGGCGGCAGATTGGGCACAAAAGCAGAGAAATAAGTCTTTGAAAAATAGGCTTTTCCCTGAGTTATTTTCCGAGTTTAACATTTAACTTGTTTAAAGCTTCTTCCTCTCCGGCATTCTTAAGCGCTGTCACAACCAAATAACTGGGATCCCAAGAATTGTTAGGTCTGCTTTTGTTGCGATCGGATCCGCTTTCTATCAAAAGGCTCCGCTCCTCTGGGGGCTGGATTGTTTTATTTCTGGTAAATAATCTAAATAATGTATGGATAGTACTGGACATGGTTTTTACCTTCTAGTTGTAATTTATGATTTCAAGAAAAACGACAAAACAGGGTGAGGGATTAAACATTGGCTGGTGATTTGATTTTATATCACCGCTTCTGTCTCACCGAATCTATCTTAGTTGAAAAGCTTAAGATAGATTGGGCCTGTTGACAGTGGGTTCTAAATGTCAACAGGTCCTAAACACGCTATTTCCTATAATAAGGCAAAACCCTATTCAACCTCTTCAGGACGCCGTAAAAAAGCGGGGATATCCAAATAATCTGCAGCATTACGCTTTTGGGGCTCTGCAGCAGGTGATGCGGTTACAGGCGGTGTGTTCATCATCGGCTTACGGTTTGCGACCGGATTATTCACACCCACATTAACATTATTAAATGCTGCCGCTTTTTGTCTTAATACAGCAGGCCTATCTAAACGGTGGTAATCCACACTGCCATCGTTACGCAAATGCTGATAGTAGTTCATGGAAGCATTGGCACCGGTATTGGCATGGCCACGCCCATCATAGCTATCTCTGTCTCCAAGGCCCGTCACCACTAAGGTCACGCGCATTTCATCCTTCATATTGGGGTCGATAACGGTTCCGACCACCACGGTGGCATTTTCACACGTGAAGTCCTTGACCGCTTCACCCACTTCCTCAAATTCACCAATCGACATATCCAAACCAGCGGTAATATTAACCAATACACCTTTGGCGCCTTGTAAATGCACATCTTCCAATAGCGGGCTAGAAATAGCCGCTTCGGCTGCTTGTCTTGCTCTGTTATCGCCTGTGCCTACACCCGTACCCATCATGGCCATACCATTGGCAGACATGACAGTGCGTACGTCGGCAAAATCAACGTTGATTAATCCGGGCCTGGTAATCAGTTCGGAAATACCTTGTACCGCACCCAATAAGACATTGTTGGCGGCTTTAAAGGCATTCAATAAAGTCATATTTTTGCCTAATACGGATAACAATTTATTATTAGGGATGATGATCAACGAGTCCACATTGGGATACAGTTGTTGTATGCCTTCTTCAGCGATTTGCGCACGCTGCTTGCCTTCAAATACGAAGGGTCGCGTCACCACTGCTACTGTTAAGATACCCATTTCTTTTGCCAAGCGCGCAATCACCGGTGCTGCACCCGTTCCAGTACCGCCACCCATACCCGCGGTAATAAACACCAAATCGGTATCGGCTAAAAATTCACGAATACGTTCACTGTCTTCTTCAGCGGCTTGTCTACCAATAGCCGGATCGGCTCCTGCACCCAAACCTTTGGTGATTTGATCGCCTAATTGTATGACGTGTGTGCGGCAATCTAATAAGGCTTGCGCATCGGTATTCGCACAGGCAAATTCTACGCCCTCCAAATGGCTGTCTAACATAGACTTTACGGCATTACCGCCGCCACCGCCTACACCAATCACGCGGATAACAGCACCATGCGTGTTTTTATTATCGGTTGAAAACATTATTTTATTCTCCTGTAACTGTTTCATGCCTTTTTTAAATAAAAGCCCATCTTTTGCGAGCGATTTACATCCAAATCTGTGCCTTCTCATATATACTCTTCGTCTTTCACACTGCAAATTTGTTGCGCGCTCGTTTTGGCTCGTCATGTAGGTTTAGATACACTCCTCGCCAAATTCTCACACGCGCCTCCTTATCGTTTGAAAGACGAAGAGTATATCTCTAAACATTGTACCCTTAATAGGTCTATAAATTACCTTGAAACCATTGACGCATACGCGACCACACATTCATGCCACCAGAATTCACGTTATCGGTATGCCCTAACAATTGTCGCCTATAACCATGTACGAGCAAACCCACACTGGTTGAATAAATAGGGTTATGCGTCACATCGGGTAAGCCACTAATATTCTGTGGTAAACCCAAACGCACAGGAACCTGAAAAATCGATTCGGCTAAATCTAATGCGCCTTGAATTTTAGCGCCACCACCGGTTAACACCATACCCGCCGTTAATAAATGTTCTAGACCACTGCGACGTAATTCGGCTTGTATCAAAGCAAAAATTTCATCATAACGCGGTTCTATGACTTCGGCTAAACTGCGGCGCGACAAATGGCGACCGCCACGCTCGCCTACAGTAGGCACTTCAATCAGATCATTCGCATTAGCAAAGCTCGCCATGGCGCAGCCATATTTAATTTTAATTGCTTCAGCCGATTTAGTCGGCGTACGCAAGGCAAGCGCAATATCGTTGGTCACCTGATCACCCGCTATAGGAATAACCGCGGTATAACGAATCGCACCATCGCTAAAAATAGCGATATCCGTCGTACCACCACCAATATCCACCAGGCAAACACCCAATTCTCTTTCATCGTCTGTCAACACGGCATCGCTAGAAGCCAGTTGTTCCAAAATAATATCGGATACTTCCAGATGACAGCGCCGCACACATTTCACAATATTTTGTGCCGCTGACACGGAACCTGTCACCATGTGCACTCTGGACTCTAAACGCACCCCCGACATCCCAATGGGTTCACGAATGCCTTCCTGGTTATCAATGATAAATTCTTGCGGCAATACGTGTATAATTTGTTGATCGGCTGGAATAGCAACGGCTTTGGCAGCATCAATAACCCGCTCCACATCGGAAGACATCACTTCTCTACTGCGTATCGCCACAATACCATGAGAGTTCATCCCACGAATATGGCTGCCCGCAATTCCCACCAGCACGGCATTCACTTTACAACCGGCCATTAATTCTGCTTCATCGATGGCACGTTGGATGGATTGCACAGTAGATTCTATATTGACCACCACACCGCGCTTTAAGCCTCTGGAAGGAGCTGTACCAAAACCAATCACTTCAATTACGCCTTCTGCATTGACTTCACCTACTATAGCGACAATTTTGGTAGTACCTATATCTAGGCCGACGATTAATTTAGATTCTTTGGGTTTTGGCATTGCAATTACTCCGTCCTAAACGCCCTGCTCATGATTGTCGATTAGAATAACAAACTCTAGAATAAAAAACTAGGGCTTTTACTGTTTGGTTTTGACAAAGGAAATGTCACTCGGCTTTAAAATTATGGTGCGGTATTTTGAGAAAGTTGATTCTGGTTACGCCAACCTACGGCCATTCCATTTTCATAACGCAAATCTACATACGCGATGTTAGCGGCTTTATCCACTAATTCAAGAGGATAGGTTTTGGCAAATCGATGCATACGTTGTTGCAAATCTTTATCGCCTAAATTTAAGACAATTCCATTGCTTAAAATCACGACATATTCGTGTTCATTCGTTTCATTTAATGCTTGAATGCTTAAAGCATCCGTTGCCAAATCTGCTTTGAACGCATAATAAAGTTCTAACAGTGCGGGCGCATCATTTTGTGTACTGCTTAATTCAGGTAAAACCATCTTGGTCAGGGGTTTGGGCGTCTGATAGACGACCCCACCATCTAACAAATAGGCATTCTTATTCCATTTGGCCACCGTATCACTTAAGGTCAATTTGATGAGAATACTATCAGGCCATTTTTTTTGGACAACAGCTGCTTTAATCCAAGGCAATTGCAATAGATCTTTCTGAATAGCTCTGACAGGTGTTCTGAAAAAACCGTGACGCAAATGCGGTGACACTTTATCCCGTATTGCCATTTCATCCACGTTGGCATTGCCATGCTGAACCAGCACATGACGAATGGGAAATTTGGGAAGCAGAAAAAAATAAATGAACGTCAGTCCTAACAAAGCCAATAGTATGACCATATAGGTGGTTATTTTTAAAACAGATGGCGCTTGTTTTGAACTTCTCTTAACCGCACCAGCTTTGCTGCGCCGCCATTGACGTTTATCGTCGCTCCATTTCATAGCTGAACCTTTGGATTAATCTTGCTATCGAGTATATACCAACCTGTGGTGCAGATGCAGCTATTAAGGTATAATAGGGTCTCAATGGAGGATAATACAATGGACCGTAGCATTAGCCCGCCTTTACAATCCGATACCCTCTTACCCTTCCTAACCCATTTTTATTGGCTCAGTAATCTATTACACGTAGCAGCAACCGCCATTAGTTTTTTTCTGGTCTATTATTTTGTAACCGCTTTACATTTTAGCATGATAGAAGCCGGTTTATTGATATCCTTTTATGGCCTGGGGATCTTTTTTGCGACAGTAATAGGGCCCTATTTAAAACATTCTAAAATAGTTCTGGGCGCATTGCTGTTAAGCACACTGACGATCGGCAATTTTTTACTACTCACAACATTTTCTCCCCTGGCTTTAAATTTAATGGCTTTCGGTTTTGCCAGCGCTTTATTTAAAAACACCCCTTGGCCTTCGTCACAAAAATTATACCTGTCCTCCAACCTGGGTTTAGGTTTGACCATGCTTCTCGTTCTTCTCTTTTCTGTGAAAGATTTTAGAGTACTGTGTGTCATCGCGCTCATTTTCAATGCATTGGCTTTGCTTTTTGTAACGGGCGGTTTAAAGCAAAATAAAATAATGGAGAAAGAAGTAAAGAATAAAAACACCGAGCTTATGCCTTCTCTATTTCCCAAAAAAGACGCTATTTTGTGTTTTTTCCTATTATTTTTAGGTGGCTTGTTATTGGCGCAACTCACCATCACTTATGGACTTTATTTAGCCTTAGAATTTCCCCATTTAAGTTTAAAGGCTTTAGCCATTTTTATGTTGATTCATTTGTCTGTTCTCTGCTTTTTACAAAAACCCTTACTCATGGTCTTCTATCGCGGGAACACGCTGTTTAAAAG
>CAMFJO010000066.1 GCA_945956945.1 uncultured Legionellales bacterium
ATGCATCATTCCCCAATTATATTGAGCTTCTCTGTCTCCACCTTTTGCCTTTCGCTCTAAATCCAACTGCATACTTCTATAATTTCCAGATTGGTAAAATTCAAAGGCGCTTGTTGATTTATCAGTAGATCCTTTGGCTGATGATCCTGCTAATCCTGTTGTTCTTTTTCCCATTTTAATAATCCTTATTCTAATTTGTGTTTTAATATGCAATTGTTTAAGAGCACCTAAAGTAGACCTCTTCTTTAGATTTCTAAAAAACAGTTGTACCTTTTAAAAAGACATGCCTATTTTTAAACATTTTTCTGCCGAAAATTTTCTACATGCTAAATCCTCCACTGATGACGCTTGAAAATAATTATTGAATATCCCAATCACAATGTCTTCATTGCGATAAGCAATATTTTTATGATAAAGAATAACCTCCTTTTTTAAATTCTACTTAGACAGGTTGTTCCTATCTGGGAACGGATGCCGCTTTTATGATGAAATTAAAGTAATAAGAAATGTGCTAGCATACTCATCCTTATACGCAAGAAGAAACCATTGCTAGCGCTAAACTCACACAAAATATAATCGCGATCTGTGCTTCGTTTTATATTATTTAAGCAGCTAACCCGTAGTATACGTTAGAGCAAACTTCCTTTCAAGGATTTTATCACCCGTATTCATCCAAATTTTTATTTTATTTTAAGTGAAGCAGAAAAATGTGCACAGAAGTGTAGAAAATAAATATTCTAGCAATGCAATGAACAGAACAGAAGGATAATAAAAATAATTTAATAACCGGGGTTGAAATGATTCCACTGCCTAAGCGCCATAACAGAAATAGAATATATCAGGATTCGAAAATCTGGTGGATACCGCAAAAAAAAATAGTACCGAGATATATTCTAACCGGTCAGACATGGTCTTTTCATTTATTTAGGTTAGCAAATCTCCCCCTTTTAGAAGAAGATTTTAGAAAGTCTAGTACTCCACGACCTTTCTGCTTCGGCTTGTTTTTTCTCTGCTTCGAGCCTTGGTAGCACTATATTATTGACAAGCGGCTGAAAAAAACAGTTTACACCTCTTTGTACATAGCTACCGCACATTTTCCCGAGAGCAATAACGAGACATCCTGCTAAGCCGCCACAGGTATCTCCTGCAATAGAGCTACTCGTAGATTTTGCCCAATCCGCTAAAATGCCAGTGAGCGCCAGGCAAATAACTGTTGCCACCAGTTTCTGGGAATTCTCAAAATATTTCCCCTCTTTTGCTGTTTTTATATCATCCTTTATTTCTTGGGGAGATCTCGTTGTGTAAGTCATAAAGCCTTCCTGCTGGTAAAATTTTTAAAATAATCGGCCGTTAGTCTAGCTATATGCTCAGCTCCTACAGGACGATAATATTGGTAGATATCAATTTTAGCGGGTTTATCCAAAGGAATTTCTACCAATCTTTTATGATGAATTTCTTCTTTAGCAGCCATATCCAAGGTCCACATTAGGCCTAATCCCGCAATACAGGCATGAAGAATATTAATACCTGAGGTAGCAGTATAATTCCCTTGCACTTGAACTTTTTTATTATTAGCAAAACTCCACTCCTTATTAGGAGAAACCCGCAAATTAATTAAACAATTATGATTTTTTAAATCCTCTATGTTTTTAGGAATTCCATATTTTTCAATATACTCTGGCGCTGCATAAATAGTGCTTTTTGCTGTAAACAAATACTCCTTAATCAGCTGTTTGTCGCTCATATTTATTCCTGAGATAATCAAATCTACCGTTCCATCAGCCAAAGAACCCCAAAGAATCTCATCCATGGTTTTTAATTGTACTTTAGGATAGCTATGCAAAAAACTCTTAAGCTGTTCAATAAAATGTAGGGAATGCAGCAAGCTAGGAATCCCTAGGGTTAAAACGCCGTGAGGTTCTTTTTCTAAATTGGTTAGTGCATTTTGTGCCAGATCAATCTCCACAAGAATTCTCTTAACATGCCTAAGATAAATCTCTCCTGCTTCTGTTAACTCTATCCGTCTTGTAGTGCGGTGAATTAACCGTTTTTCCAATAATTTTTCTAATCGTTGTAACTGATTTGTCAGTATTGGCGTTGAGATGCGGGTATGCCTAGCAGCCTGACTAAAGCCCTGGTGCTCTGCTATTGCTAGAAATCCTTTCATACAAGAAATGAGGTCTAAAGACATTGTTATAAATTTACTGAATAGTTTGTTAAGTAAATATAACTTTATCATATTGATTTTGAATAGTAAAATATAAAATAGTTCGTATCAAAAAATGAGGTATTATGAAAAAATTTTTAATATTGAGCCTAAATATCCTCTTGGCGATGACATTCACCTCTCAAATTTATGCTCAACTATTTTCCATAGGGTCTAATCCTACTTTTAAGGAAAGATTTAAGGATAAAGTCATTTTTATTACTGGAGGAACCTCCGGTATTGGGCTCACTACCGCTGTTGAATTTGTTCAGCAAGGGGCTAAAGCGGTTATCGTTTGCGGCAGAACTGAAGAAAAATGGCAGGCAGCGCAAAAATATATTCATACTTACTTGACGACAGAAGAAGTAAAACACTTGGAGTATTGGCCCTGCGATGTAAGAATTGAAAATAGCATGAAAAACACCATAGAAAAAATTTATAATCGATATGGTCGCCTCGATGTGGCTTATAATAATGCTGGCGTTTCACCAGGACATAGTGAAAGTATTGAGCATCTAAGGTTTGATTCTATTATTAACGATCAAGGCGATATACTTTATAAGTTAAGTGCGCCCCAACCAAGCTCAGAAAATCAAAATGAACAATGGAAAAAAGCAGATCCCACTCAGGCCAGCTCTTTATCTTCTTATCGAGAATCAGAATTCGCCACCAATGTTATGGGTGTTTTCTACTCGATGAAATGGGAATTAACGCTAGCCTTGCAAAAACAACCCAAAGATTTACCGCTATCTATCATTAATACGGCGAGTAAGTTTGGCATTCTCCCTCAACCTTATAGACCTCTGTATGATGCGTCCAAAGCTTGGATTATAGGATTTTCACGCTCTTTGGCAAATCAAATAGCAGAAAGAAGCATTCAAGATGGAAGAGCTATGATTCGCATTAATGTGGTAGCACCCGGTACAACCAATACACCGCTGATAACCAGCAACAAAACTTCTGCAGGAGCAGAAAAGAAAGCTTCTGCAGGAGCGCCTATGCAACGTATTGCAAGTCCGGAAGAAATAGCCCCTAGCGTACTATTTTTAGCAGATGATAGTATGTCAAGCTATATAACAGCAACGACACTTTCAGTAGACGGTGGTTATACAGGCTCACCGCTCATTGTGCCTATTTCTAATGGATAGAGATCTCAATCACACTCAAAAAGTATCATAAGGATCTACATCTACCGACCAGCGCAGCGTACGCGCACTTTTATTGTGGCTGAGGAAATGGGTTAACTGGTTCAAGGCATCATGCAAAGCAGAACGTTGATAGGACCACAACAATAACTGATAGTGGTACACTTTATCACGCTTTTCCATGGGCGATGGCGCAGGTCCGAGGCAACGCACAGCCCTTAAGTTCTCTGGCGACACGGTTTGCTTAGCCTCCGTTAATACCGCTTGTAAAACATCCGCCTTGCGTCCCTGAATACGAATCATTGCCATATAGGTATAAGGCGGCAATTGTGCTTGCTTTCGCTCTGTTAATACGTATTGCGCAAAAGCGTGATAGCCTTTTTCCAATAAAATATCCAATAAAGGGTGCTCGGGATGACGTGTCTGAATCCAAATCTCTCCTGCTTTTTCGGCGCGTCCAGCACGACCCGCAACCTGCACGATAAGCTGCGCCAAATGTTCAGTGGCCCTGAATTCAGAGCTGAATAAGCCGCTGTCCGCATCGATAATGCCGACCAGCGTCACATTCGGAAAATGATGGCCTTTCGCCAACATCTGGGTTCCCACTAAAATCAAATAGCGTGTATCTTCTATCGCCTGCAAATAGGCTTCCATACTCCCCTTCTTGCGTGTTGTGTCCTTATCGATGCGTGCTATTTCCGTATTAGGAAAAGCCTTATTTAATACCGACTCTATACGTTCCGTCCCTAAACCTACTGGCATTAATACATCGCTTTGACAGTTTAAACATTGCCGTGGTTTTTTGCGTACGGTATTACAGTGATGGCAATGCAATCTCTCCGGTGATAAATGCAAGGTCATATAACTATCGCAGTGCGGGCAAGGAACTACCCAGCCGCAATGGTGACAAATTAAAATGGGTGAAAAACCACGCCGATTTAAAAATAATAAAGTTTGCTCACCTTTTTCTACACGTGTGGCTATTTCTTTAATGAGTCGTGTGGAAATGCCTTCTTCTAAACGCTCATTGCGAATATCTAATACTCTAAAGCGTCCCAAGCGTGCATCACCAGCGCGTTCACGCAAGGATAGTGCTTCGAATCGATTTTCAGACACATTGTAGAGCGTTTCTAAACTGTGCGTTGCTGAACCTAAAACAACGGGTATATTAGCTTGATAGGCTCTTTGTACTGCTACATCGCGTGCCGAATATTGCACACCGTCTTGCTGTTTATAGGAACTGTCATGCGCTTCATCAACAATGATTAAACCTAAATGCGGCATCACTGCCCACACACTGGAACGTGTACCAATGACGATGCGTGCCGCGCCACTCGCCGCTAATAACCAATGCGCTAATCGTTGTTTCTCGGTTAAACGCGAATGCAATAAAGTAATAGGGATCGCAAAGCGATCCGTAAAGCGTGCGATCATTTGCGGCGTTAAGCCAATCTCGGGCACCAGCACCAATACTTGTAAACCTTGTGCAAGTGCACGGGTAATCGCCTGTAAATAGACCTCCGTTTTACCGCTACCGGTAATGCCATCCAAAGCAAAAGCCTTAAAATGCCCGAGGCTGGCAATGATAGTGTCTACTGCTATTTTTTGCTCTGCATTTAAGTCATGTCCGGGTACGCGCAAGACAGAGCGTGACGTATCGTGCATGGTAAGAGGCATTTCATCGGGTAGAGATTCCCCCAAGCGTAACCGTTTGGGTAGGGCACCCGCCAACACAGTGCCTAAAGGCGCATGATAATAATCGGCAGCCCATTGGCAAAGACGTAAAATAGCCTCTGAAACACAAGGCTTATTGTCTAAAATCGTCATTAAAGGCTTTAACTTATGGATAGGCACATCCGATTGCTGATTACAGGACGCAATGACCCCTATCTTAGTTTGTTCCCCAAAAGGTACCCGCACACGCATACCTTGCTGTGGGGCAAGCCCTTCTGTGGGGACAATATAATCAAACAAACGGCGTAAAGGGACATCCAGGGCAACCTTCACTATAGGGGGATAATCTATTAATTCCGTCATAAAAGAACGCTCATAACGATAATACGGGAGTGTAACAAAAACAGGGGGCTACTGCACGCTAGAATCTGTTGACCGTAGGTTAATCGGCCTAAGTTCTGTGGATAACTTTGTGATTAAGTTTTTGCAATCGTGCGGTAGATTGTTTCAAATAATGTCTAATCGGTTTCTTTTGGCGCACCCGCCTAAAAAATTTATTATAAATCAATAAGATAAAATATTTTTTATTAAAATAGAAAAAAGGCTTGCCTTTTAATTTTTTTTTTGGTAGCGCCTTTGCCTGTGGATAACTTTGTGCACAATTAACATAGAAATCATCGCACAACTATGTGTTGATGATTTAGAATGGTTAAAAAG
>CAMFJO010000067.1 GCA_945956945.1 uncultured Legionellales bacterium
GTACAATATCGCCCATTCTATTTATATAAAATAAGGGGTTTTTTATGTCTTACCAAGCTATTAAAGTACCTGCGCATGGTCAAATTATTGACAA
This sequence comes from uncultured Legionellales bacterium, assembly GCA_945956945.1. GTDB lineage: Bacteria > Pseudomonadota > Gammaproteobacteria > UBA1113 > UBA1113 > VFKP01. The sequence goes on from CAMFJO010000067.1 coordinate 95, forward strand.
AGATGCGAAAGGCCATTTGTTTGTACCCAACCATCCCATTATCCCTTTTATAGAAGGTGATGGTATTGGCGTTGATATTACGCCAGTGATGCAGAAAGTGGTTGATTATGCGGTTAAAAAAGCTTATGGCACTGATAAGGCTATTGCCTGGATGGAAATTTATGCGGGTGACAAGGCTGAAACCGTTTATGGCGCGAAGCAATATTTACCTGAAGAAACCCTGCGGGCGATACGCGAGTTCAAGATAGCCATTAAAGGGCCTTTAAGCACACCGGTAGGTGGCGGTATTCGTTCTTTGAATGTGGCTTTAAGGCAAGAATTAGATCTCTATGTTTGTTTGCGTCCGGTGCGTTATTTCAAGGGTGTTCCCAGTCCGGTGAAAGCACCTGAAAAGGTGGATATGGTTATTTTTAGGGAAAATTCCGAGGATATTTATGCGGGCATTGAGTGGCAAGCCGGCACTCCTGAAGCGCAAAAAGTGATTGATTTTTTGCGTCATGAGATGCACGTTAAAAAGATTCGTTTCCCTGAACAGTGTGGTATTGGCATTAAACCTGTTTCTGAAGCGGGTACGCAGCGTTTGGTACGTCAAGCGATACAATATGCGATCGATCACGATAAGCCTTCAGTAACCTTGGTTCACAAAGGCAATATCATGAAATACACCGAGGGTGGTTTTAGAGACTGGGGTTACGCCTTGGCTAAGAGCGAATTTGGGGCAACGCCTATTGATGGTGGTCCTTGGTTAACCTTTAAAAATCCTAAAACGGGTAACAGCATTGTGATTAAAGACGTGATTGCAGATGCCTTTTTGCAGCAGATTTTATTACGACCGGAAGAATACAGCGTTATTGCGACGCTCAATTTGAATGGGGATTATATTTCCGATGCGCTCGCGGCCCAAGTAGGGGGTATAGGAATTGCGCCGGGTGCTAATATCGGTGAAGAAGCCGCTATTTTTGAAGCGACTCACGGTACTGCACCAAAATATGCAGGCCAAGATAAAGTGAACCCCGGCTCTTTAATTTTATCAGCGGAAATGATGTTGCGACATTTAGGTTGGGACAAAGCGGCTGATCTCATTATTAAAGGCATGGAAGGAGCAATTCATAGCAAACACGTGACCTATGATTTTGCCCGTTTGTTGGAGGGCGCCACTTTAGTGTCGAGTTCTGAATTTGGTGACATCATTAATCGGCATATGTAGGTGTTGTTGTTGCCTAGGTTCAAGGTATCGCTACTCTTCATAATTCTATGTCATTACCCGGAGTACCGAGTACAGGCTCTCGGCCGCAGGCCGGGGATCCAGTGTAGATGTTTGGGCTTTGAATTTTAATCAAACTTAAATCGTGGTATTGAACATTTATTTACATTTCCTGGATCCCCGGCCTGTGGCCGAGGATGACGGGACTGCTGTCTATTATTAAAACAAAATTACCATGACAACTTCAATTATGTATACTTTTAAGTCATTTTTTTAATGTTTTTCAAGCATAAACGAGCAATATTCCTATTTTTAAGCTACTTTTATAGATAGGGGAAGTGGAAATTGCGGCGTTGTGGCGACGCTGTTTAGGCTTGTGGAACAGGCCGCAATAGTTGGAGGATATCACCATGTTAAGTAGAGACTTAGAAGTCACACTCAATCAATCTTTTAAAGAAGCAAAAGAACGCTTGCATGAATATATTACCATTGAGCATCTTTTGTTTGCATTATTAAAAAATGCTTCAGCATTAGATGCCTTGTTGGCTTGTGGCGCTGATGTCAACCAGATTCATGAATTATTGTCTGAAGCGCTAGACAAAATGCCCAGTTATTCCAGTGCAGATGATAAGCAGGAAACTCAAACCACCTTAGGGTTCAAACGGGTGTTACAAAGAGCGGTTTTTCATGTGGGGCAATCCACAGGGCGTCGCGAAGTGGATGGGGCAAATGTATTAGCGGCTATTTTTAGTGAGCCTGACAGCGAGGCCGTGCAAATCTTAAAAACCGCACAAGTGAATCGCTTGGACATAGTTAATTATATCAATCAAGGTAATACCGCTAGGCCGCAAGAATTACCCACACAATTTAAAGGGGATGGTTTGCAGTCACCTTTGGGTGAAGATGAGGGTGGCTCAGGTAGCCAAACTGCATTGGAAGCATATGCCACTAACTTGAATGTCTTGGCTATGACAGGAAAAATTGATCCTTTAATTGGCCGCGAAGAAGAAATTGCTTTGACGATACAAGCCCTATGTCGCAGACGTAAAAATAACCCTTTGTTGGTCGGCGAAGCGGGGGTGGGAAAAACAGCTATTGCTGAAGGTTTGGCTAAATTGATTGTTGAAAACAATGTACCTAAAGTGATTGCGCATTGCACGGTCTATGCTTTAGATTTGGGAAATCTATTAGCAGGAACCAAATACCGAGGTGATTTTGAAAAACGGTTTAAACAATTGATACAAGAATTAAACGATCAACCTGGCGCTATTCTGTTTATCGATGAAATTCATACCATCATCGGTGCGGGGGCCGCATCAGGCGGGATCATGGATGCTTCTAATTTGATTAAACCCTTGTTAACGGCAGGTAATTTAAAATGTATTGGGGCAACCACGTATCAGGAATATCGCGGTATCTTTGAAAAAGATCATGCCTTGGCCCGACGCTTTCAACGTATTGATATCAGCGAGCCCACAGTAGAGCAGACTTATCAAATACTGAAAGGTTTGCGCGGTAAATTTGAATTCCACCATGGTATTCGTTATTCCCTCAAAGCTTTGCGGGCTGCAGCGGAATTATCGGCTCGTTTTATCACCGATCGTTTTCTACCCGATAAAGCCATTGATATCGTCGACGAAGCCGGCGCTCATCAGGCTTTACAAGGCGATAACCGTAAAAAACGCATTATCAATTCTACAGAGATAGAACAAGTAGTGGCCAAAATGGCACATGTGCCCACTAAAACAGTCTCGACCTCGGATAAAGAAGTTTTACGCAGTTTAGTGCGGGATCTAAAAATGATGATCTTTGGACAAGATGAAGCCATAGAAGCCTTAGGGGCAGCGATTAAATTATCACGTGCGGGTTTACGCGAAGTGGACAAACCCGTAGGGTGCTTTTTATTGGCTGGGCCTACAGGGGTGGGTAAAACTGAAGTCACCCGGCGCTTAGCTGCTTTAATGGGCGTGGAATTAATCCGCTTCGATATGTCAGAGTATATGGAAAAACACACTGTATCGCGTTTGATCGGTGCGCCTCCGGGTTACGTCGGTTATGATGAAGGGGGGTTATTAACAGAAGCTGTAACGCACCATCCTTATTCTGTCGTATTATTGGATGAAATTGAAAAGGCACATCCTGATGTGTATAACCTGTTATTGCAAGTGATGGATCATGGCACTTTAACCGATACCAATGGACGTAAAGCCAATTTTAGGAATGTGATTTTAATCATGACCACCAATGCGGGCGCCGAAGATCTGTCCAGAAATACCATCGGTTTTACAGAACAAGATCAAAAGAGCGATGCTTTGTTAGCGGTTAAACGGGTGTTTACGCCGGAATTTAGAAATCGCTTAGATGCCATTGTTCAATTTAAGGCTCTGGATTTAGCGACCATTGAAAGTGTGGTCAATAAGTTCTTAATGGAATTGGAAGTACAATTAGAAGAACGTAAGATTAAATTAAAAGTTGATGATGAAGCCAAACATTGGTTGGCAATTCATGGATACGATCAAAAAATGGGTGCGCGTCCTATGTCACGCCTTATTCAGGAAAAAATCAAAAAACCCCTGGCGGATGAAATGCTGTTTGGTGTGTTAGCACAGGGTGGAAGTGTGCATTTGCAAGTAGTGGAGGATGACTTGCGGGCGATTGCCATTGCGAGCGATGAAACCGTTACTGTGGGATAAGTTTGTTTCCTGAACTCAAGGTGGTGTTGTACTTGAGTCAAACACGCCGTGAATACATCCTTGTAGGCTCGGACGCCGCATCCATGCGGCGTACGGTTTGCCTCCAGCACAACACTACACATTGAGTTCAGGTTTTTTTATTTGTTTAAGATCCTTTTAGGAAGAAATCCTTATCAAAAATCTGACACATTTTCCAGCTCATTGCGCATGTGCAGGCATTAATCCTTCTTATCTTCCAAAGTTTTCATACTCTCTATCGCTTCTTCAATTTCGCGATCCAGTTCAGGGTTGGTTTCTTTGGTATCGGCTAAGAGAAGATACCATGCAGGTACCACAAACAAGGAGCAGAGCGTACCAAAAGACATACCGGCGACGATAATAATACCAATTTGCATTCTAGAATGTGCGCCAGCGCCACTTGCTAAGGCTAGAGGTAATGCGCCCAATACCATGGCACCGGTCGTCATTAGAATGGGTCTCAATCTTAAGGTAGCGGATTCAATGACCGCATCTACTTTGGACATACCTTTTTCTTGCAACTGATTGGCGAATTCCACAATTAAAATACCGTGTTTGGCAATCAAGCCTATCAATGTCGTCAAGCCAATCTTACTGTAGATGTTCAAAGTTCCCTGGAAGAGTCGTAAGACAGCAATGGCGGCGGCAATGGTTAGAGGCACCACAATCAGGATGATCAAAGGATCTTTAAAACTTTCAAACTGTGCTGCCAATACCAGGAAGATAATGATGATGGCAAACAGCATGACTTGTGTCATTTCACCTTGCGAATCGATGTAATAGCGTGTTTGGCCACCATAATTGTAATTGATACTAGGGAAATTCTTATCCATGTAACTGGTTAAAAAATTAATTGCATCGCTGGTACTATAGTTACCTAATAAATAGGCCTGTAGCGTCGCGGAGGGAATTTGCTGGAAATGGTTGATACTTTCAGGTTGTACCACATTTTCTATGGTCGTAATATTGGATAAAGGGATTAATTGATCGGTAGTGTCGCTTCTGACATACATGTTGCGCAGATCGTCGGGGGATGCTTCATAATTGAAGTTTTTGATGAATTCCGGCACGACATAATAACTGCGGTTATTGTAAGAAAATTGTAAATTTTGCGGTGAAGCAAACATCGCCGCCAGGGTATCCCCTATGGCACTTTCGGTGATTCCCAGATCGCTGGATTTTAAGCGATCAATGGTAACATTAATTTGTGGCTGGTCGATTTTCAAATCGATCTGAGGTCCAGGTCTAAAGCCGGGATTATTACTGACTGCTTTTAATAGACCGTTGATGGCCGGCAGCAGAGTATCAATGCCTTCAGCGCTGGATATGACGAAATAAATCGGTGCCTGACTTCCTGGCAAAGGAATGGAAGGGTAAGGTACCACATAGGCTTGCAGTCCTGGAATCGCGTTTAAAGCAGGGGTAACCGCATCCATAATTTCAAATTGGGATCGTTTACGTTTACTCCAATCTACCAAGGGAGCGAAGGAAATCCCCACATTGTCGCTGGTTGTCCCATTGATAATGGCGGTGTGTTCAATTTCTGGCTGTTGTTTGTAAATACCGTTTATGGCTGCGCTAAATTCTTGCGTATATTGCACATTATTGCCCGCAGGTGCATTCAATTGTGTGACGATAACACCCTGATCTTCAATAGGCGCCAAATTTTCGCGGGTAGTCACATAGAGAAAATAACAGGCAATCCACATTAATATGGTAAAGACAAGAATGTA
>CAMFJO010000068.1 GCA_945956945.1 uncultured Legionellales bacterium
AGACCCATGGCAATATACATCAGTGCTGTACGCCCATACGCATCTTGTGCGTTGATATCATGCCCTTGCGCTAACAAATGATAAAATCGCGCTATAGCTCGATCTGTTTTTACATCTAATCTCAATTGCCCTTCACTTAAAAGTGTAACTGTAAACATTAATAGTGTCATATTCAAATTATTGGCCGGCAGTACTAATGGGTTATCCTCTGCATGCGGACCATTTATTAGTACATTTCTAGAAAACGTTTCAACAGAATGAAATTTATCCCGATAAGTTTTATCTAAATAAGCTATTATGCTGTTACCCGCATTAAAATTTTCGTCGAAATGCACTTTTAAGAGACGCTTACGGATGGATTCAAGCTGGATAGGATCCCGTGAGTCACCTGCTTCTTCATGAAAGGCAGCAACATAGGCTTCAATAGAAGCGATTAGTGCTGGACTTTCTTTCCTAATCCTGTCAATTTGTTGCGTTACTTTCTGGGTATAATTAAAAACACCGGTAAAATCTTCTCGCTTTAAATAAAACCGATCCTTATCTGTATCATTACCTTTTTTTTCACCTTCAACATAAACAACGAGCAACTGATCGTCACCATTCATATCATAGTTCTGATTAGTGAATATTCTATCACTTCCACTCAAAACCCAACTTTGATCCTGCCGCAAACTATCCCGGTTTTGTCGATAAATTTGCGTTTCTTCAATACGAGCTTTTCTCTTTGTTTGTATAGGCTCCCAGTGCTCTACTATTCCGTTTTCCTGAAGCATTTCTTCAAGACGTGCGGCATCATTCGCATAAAATGCCAATAACCTGTCTCGCAAAAAAATGGCTTCGGCCTCGTTATCAGCATTAATAATCAATTTGTAATTACGATTGTGTGATTTATAAATATAATTATAGAGTTTAGTAGCCATTGATTCCTCCTGCAGTATTTTAAATGTGATAATATAGATAAGAGTAATAAATTTATTTTAGATTTTTTCTCTATACTTATTTCCACCTGCAGTATACAAAATATTAACACACCCCTGCAAGCGAAATTATTCTACCGCCAATAAGAAATCACTTTGCCCATATCCGGCCAAAATTTACTAATGCCCACATTTTTAGAGCCATCCTCTGCTGCAAGCGGATAGCCAACTCCAATCGCAAATACGCCGGGAATTTCTGTTCTCGCTGTATGGTGATCGTAGTATAGTCGAGCAGAATTCACTCCCTGAATAGACAAACTGTCTACCGGCTCTAAACCAATCGCACTAATAATATAATCATAAGGGGAATAATCAACGGGTTGATCTGGGGACAAAATATCGTAAGACCATTGATGCGGGTAAACGGTTTTAGCTTCTAATGCACGGGTAAATTGCGCGACAGCGCCTTTAAGGCCGGTGTTTTCATTAACACTGCATACCCTACCATTGCTGTTTTCTTGCATGGCATAATACTGGTAAGGTTTGTTCATGATTTGTTTGACAGAGATACCACAGGCCAACAAATTCCACACCGCGAGCGCGGCAGAATGCGAAGAACCTTGGACTAATACAGCAGAATGACTTTCCCTCGATTGCTTCGCCATAAAAGTTTTCAAACGGGCACGATCGAGTGCTATTTCTAAGGGGATGATTTTAGTTTTGTCAGCATGAGGCAAGCCTTTTGCTCTACCACCTAAGGCTAAAATACATTTCTTTGCGTGAAAAATCTCACCCGACGCCAAATGAATTTGAAAATCATTGATAGCACCTAAAATTTCGATTGCTTGTCCTATCATGGGTGTCACCAATGACTGTAAGGCTGCCGTCATCCATCGTAATGGCTCTGCCGCCGTTTCTAATAAGGAAGGGTATTCCCTATCTTCAGAATACAAGGCGAAAGAGCTTAAATCGGGAGAGGTAATCCCATAGACATTGAGGATAGCAAATATGTCGTCATAAACAGCCCTATATTTACTAGCGGTAGTATTGCCCGGCACATGACGCCATTCTTGACCAAAAGCACCCACTTTAAATTGCGGGTCGATCCAACACACTTTTTTAGCGAGTTTTTTAGCGGCCATTACATTAGGCGTTGTGTTTAACAGAGCTTGGAGGATCCTGACAACCGCAATAATGCCAGCAGGCTCCGCGCCAATAACGGTGTATTCATTCACTTGATCTTATCTCCATAGAAACGAGATAACTATTTACTGCATTATACCCAAGACATTGTAAATGCGAAATGGGGGCATGACAGAACCTTAAAATAGAGCCTGTCAGTCCATTTGGGTAAAAAAGGAACTAAATATTGGAGAAAAATAGCGATGGATTTAAAAAGTATTCCCGAAGCCAATATCTCGAGCAATTTCTCCCGTCGTTGCCTCCGAAGAATGGCTGTTAAAAAAAGAAGGCCCTGTGTTCGTTGTAAACGCTCTTGAATCTTCTCTTTGCTCTTCTAGCGGCATCACTTCATCCTCCGCGAATATAGAAGATAATTCAAACTCATTCTCCGGCGAGGCTAGCGTATCGCTCTCAGGAGAAATGCTGTTAAAAAAAGAAATCTCGGTAGGCGTTGGGGAAGATAGTTCGAACCCTCTCTCCGGTGAGGCTAGCGGATCATCTCCTAGCCAATCGAAAGAATCCGGTGCCATGGATAGCCCATTATAGGGATCGCCATCCCTACATTCTGGCCCTCTTAGACTTTCTATCATGGTTGTGTCTGGAAGATTACCATTAAAAAAAGAGGATTCTGTATTCGTGGCCAATACGCTTGAATTTTCTCCTTCGGATTGAAAATAATTATTGCTAACGTGCGTCTGAGCGACTGTTTGTACTATGGGCTCCTCCGGACAACCATATTTTAAGAGATATTTAAGAAATGTTTCTCCTCCCTCAACACGCGTCCTAAATATTGATTTTTTATCTCTCTCTTGAATAAGGACATCTTCATCTAGGACATCATAACATTCATCATTAGCATAATGACACAAATCTTTAGGCGCTATAGGATCGTCTCGCATTTTAACAAACTTAGCTTCTACCCACTTCTTACTTAATACCTCGCAAAGAGCGTAGAATGTATTAGCATTTAACTTTTTCATATTTCTAATATTTCTGATACGACATATAAATTCAGTAATAAAATTCTTCACCCACTCATTTCGCTGCCCTCTATCCTTATAACGCAATATACAGATAAAAATATAAGTTAATTGATATTCCGCTTCAATAATAGGGTTTATTTTTAACGCTTTTTTTGCGTTTCCACCTAGATAGAATTCTCTAAGTTTAGTAAGGCCCACTTCAAAATGCCAAAGAAATTCAAAAAATCTCTTATCTTCATCTGTCGCAAAATATTCTGGCGCATCTTTTTCTAGGGAAAGCAAAAGTTCGCGTAGCAGAGCCAATTTTAAATAATTACGATAAATCGTAGCGGTAGATTCAGAAGATCCTTTTTTTCTTGGGCTATTTTGCGCTGTTTCTGGCGATAATAGCGGAGTAAATAATGTAGATGGTTGTTCGACTAGATAGGATTTTTCTCCTTCATCGTTTAGCGGCATCCTCTCACTCCCTGTAGGTATAGAAGATAGTTCAAACCTATTTTCAGGTGGGATTATTGGGTTAGTCTCTAACCAATCTAAAAAACCCGATAACATCGAGGGTCCATTATAGGACGGCATATTCTCTCTGAGTTCTGGCTCTTTCAACATGAGATTAGGCGAGGGCGAGCCTTCTTTTTCTGTGTTCCTAATAGGCAATTCCTGTAAAATTGCTGTTCCTATATTTTCACTTCTTTTTTCCCTTTCTATCATGGTTATGCCAGGATGATGGCTGTTAAAAAAAGAAAATCCCGTGTTTGTGCTAAACACCCCTGAGCTTTCTCTTTCGGGTTGAGAATGATTGCCCCTAACTCGATCTGGGATACTTGTTTGTACTGAGGGTTCCTTAGGCGAGCCATATTTTAAAATGTATTGAGAAAAGGTCTCTTTTCCCTCAACATCTGGAACTCTAAAAATTTCTTTTTTGTTTCTCTCTCGAAGAAGAGTATCTTTATCTGGGATTTTATAATCTTCATTCTCTTTATAAGGACGTAAACCTTCAGGCCCTATAGGATCTTCTTGTATTTGGGAAAAAAAATATTTTATCTTTTCTTTACCTAAGACCTTACAAAACAATGAAAATGTATTATTATTTGATTTACTATTTGATTTATTATTTTTAATATTTTTAATTGCAGCTATAAATTCATAAGGAAAACTATTCGTCCATCCGTTTCGCGGGCTTTTACTCTTATAGCGTAATATACCAATAAAAATATAAGTTAACTGGTATTCTGCCTCAAGAAGAGCGAGCGCTTTGCTCCCTGGTTTTCTATTTGCTGCACTTTTAGCTTGTATAGAAGGTTCTTCAAATTTAGCCAGCCCTACTTCTAAATGCGTAATAAATGCAAAAAATGCCGCTTCTTCATCCGTCATACCTTGTTCTGGCGTATCATTCTCCAATGCAGCCAAGAGTTCACGGAGTAGAAAGAATTTTAAGTAATCACGATAACCGGTAATGGTAGCGGAGGAAGGGGATGCCTGGACTCTTTGTCTTTTTGAAGCTTGGCTGCTCGTACCTACTGTGGATCGTTTCATAATTTACCATCGTTTTTTTTAATAAGAATATTTTTGCGCTCATCCTGCCGGCTGAGGTAGGTTAAATCATACAGAATTTTCAAGAAACAAGCAAATAACTAGAATCCACATTCTGGTTAAACAGCTATAAGGGCAGAAAGATAAGGATCCCGGCGCACGCCGGAGATCCTTAGTGTAACAGGATCTCGCGGATCCAGAATGAGAGACTACGCGCCCCTTATCCCCCCAATTTTTCAGCTACACCGCTGTCTATGGCCGCTTTTTTCACGGCCTCAGCAACCGCTTGTACCACCCGCGTATCAAACACGCTCGGGATAATATAATCAGGATTTAAGTTTTCAGGCTCAATCACATTGGCAATCGCATGGGCGGCGGCTAATTTCATTTCTTCATTGATATCACGAGCACGTACATCCAAAGCACCGCGAAATATACCCGGGAAAGCCAAAACATTATTGATCTGATTAGGATAATCGCTGCGACCGGTGGCCATAATCGCCACATAATCACGCGCTACCTCCGGCATAATTTCAGGCGTGGGATTGGCCATAGCAAAGACGATGGGATCTTTGGCCATCGAACGAATATCTTCGACGCTCAATAAATTGGGTGCTGACAAGCCAACAAAGACATCGGCATTGCGCAATACTTGCTGCACCGTGCCGCTTTCATCGTGTGGATTGGTCATGGCCAGATAATCTTTTTTCACCGCATCTAAATCCTGACGGGACGTGGAAATCGCGCCTTTGCGATCGCAACCAATCACATTCTTAACCCCCAAATTGAGCAGCATTTTGGTACACGCCACACCCGCAGCACCGACACCGCTCACCACGACTTTTAAATCGGCTATGGGTTTTTTTACAATTTTTAAGGCATTGATAAGTCCGGCCGTAAATACAATGGCGGTTCCATGTTGATCGTCATGAAACACGGGTATATCCAATTCTTTTTTTAGACGTGTTTCTATTTCAAAACAACGGGGAGAAGAAATATCTTCTAAATTAATGCCGCCAAACACCGGCGCAATGCGTTTGACCGTGGCAATAATTTCTTCCACATCTTTGGTATCCAGGCAAATGGGGAAAGCATCTACATCGGCAAAATCCT
>CAMFJO010000069.1 GCA_945956945.1 uncultured Legionellales bacterium
GGCAAAGCAAATCCTTGTTGTTCCAACCATAAACGCAGCACTTCACTACACTCATAAGACGACAAACGCATCAATTGACGACGATCCAAGCAACCTGATTTTTCAACATCGACACAAGCCTCTAAAGCAGCCTGCCACAAGGGCCTTGTCCAGTGGGTGAGTTCAGCGGATAATTGCGCACTGCGGCTTAAAGTCTTGGCATAACTGGGCCAACGCTGTTGCAATACAGGGATAACTTTTTGTCGCAAATAATTGCGATCAAAGGCAATATCTTCATTACTAGGGTCATCAATGTGCTTTAAGTGATTTTCTTCTACATACGCAGCAATGTCCGAGCGGGTCGTATTTAAAAAAGGGCGATATTGTATGACACCCGATTGGTTTTCAATCTGCACCGGCATTGCCGCCAAACCCTTAGGCCCTGCGCCGCGCAATAATTGTAATAACACCGTTTCAGCCTGATCGTCCGCATGGTGTGCTGTTAACAAGACATCGCCCGCTCTCAACTGAGAAAACAAGGCTTCATAACGCGCTGTGCGCGCATTGGCCTCTAAGCTATCGCCCTTATCTTGTATGACATCTACGGACAACACGTGCAGCGGTATCTGCCACTGCTCACACAAATCCACACAAAATGCTTGCCAGGCATCGGCTGAAGATTGTAAATGGTGATTCACATGTAGGGCTATCATGGGTAAAGTGGTATTCAAGCTATAACGCAGGAAATGCAATAAAGCCACTGAGTCCATGCCGCCGCTTAAGGCGACACACCAGCGCTTGATAGTTTTATCGTGTAGCGGGCTTAAAAAAGATTCTTGATTTATCATTTAGCGTCCCGACTTGTTCGTTTCAAGAAAGCGCAGAGTTGGATGCAGGGTAAATAATGTCTCTATTCAAGAACACGCTGACCATAGGACATCAATCGTTCATAACGTTCTGTTAATAAAATATCCATTGGTTTTTGAGCGACTTTATCCAATTGCAATATCAATTCTGCTTTTAAATGCTGCGCCATTTCATCTATATTTCGATGCGCACCGCCTAAAGGTTCTGGCAATACTTTATCGACCAACTGCTGTTTAAACAAACTCTCCGCATTGACTTTTAAAGCTTCTGCAGCATCGGCAGCTCTTTCGGCACTCTTCCACAAAATAGAAGCACAACCTTCGGGGGAAATCACTGAATAAATGCTGTATTGTAACATCATTACATAATCGCCTACGCCTAAGGCGAGGGCACCCCCGGAGCCGCCTTCACCGATCACCGTGCAAATTACCGGTGTTTTTAAGCCTGCCAATTCATATAAATTACGTGCAATGGCTTCACTTTGATTGTGTTCTTCGGCAGCAATACCAGGATAAGCACCTGCCGTATCAATAAAAGTAAATACCGGTAAACTAAAACGCTCCGCTAATTTCATCAAACGCAAAGCCTTTCGGTACCCTTCAGGTTGCGGCATACCAAAATTACGTTCTACTTTTTCCTTGGTTTTACGCCCTTTTTCATGACCTATGACCATGACGGGGCGGCCTTCTAAATAAGCAATCCCCCCCACGATGGCCTTATCATCTGTATAATGCCTATCGCCATGCAATTCATCAAAATCCGTAAAAATACGGCTTACATAATCTAGGGTATGAGGCCTTAAGGGGTGACGCGCCAATTGGGTGATTTGCCAAGGAGAAAGCTTACTAAAAATCTGCAGAGTGAGCTCACGGCTTTTAGCCTGCAACCGGCGCAATTCACCACTGATATTGACCGACACATCGTCGCCCATACGCGCCAATTCTTCAATTTTTGCTTCCAATTCGGCAATAGGTCGTTCAAAATCTAAAAAATTGTGCATATTCACCCCAAGTTATACTTTACATGGCCATATTTTGCTAGAATATGTCCCTGCCGTCAATTTTTTACAAAAAAGAACAAAATATGAACATTTTTGTCTTTGACATCGAAACGATTCCCGATTGTGCAGCGGCACGCCGTTTGCACGATAGCCCTGAATGGAGCGACAGCGATGCCGCCAATGCCCTATTTGCAGAGGCACGCGAACAAAATGGCCGCGATTTTTTACCCCATTATTTACAAAAAATCATCGTTATTTCCGCGGTATTAAAAACGCCACAAGGGATCAAAGTGTGGTCTTTAGGTCAGGAAGATGCGGATGAGAAAGAACTCATTACACGCTTTTTCGATGGCATTGAACGATTTTCCCCTACTTTAATTAGCTGGAATGGCAGTGGTTTCGATCTGCCGGTATTGCATTATAGGGCCTTGTTGCACGGCATCACCGCGCCGCGTTATTGGGAAACCGGCGATCATGACAATCAATTTCGCTGGAATAACTATTTAAATCGTTATCATGAAAGACACCTAGACTTAATGGATGTCTTGGCTGCTTATCAAGCCAAAGCCTACGCACCTTTAGATCGTATCGCTACCTTATTGGGGTATCCTGGCAAAATGGGCATGGCAGGCGATCAGGTATGGCCCGCCTACCAGCAGGGCCAATTGCGTGCGATTCGTGATTACTGTGAAACAGATGTACTTAATACTTATCTGGTTTACCTGCGCTTTGAACAAATTCGCGGGCACTTAAGTGCCCTGGATTATCAAGCAGCCTGTGAGGAATTACGTCACTATTTAAGCGCAGAAAACAAAACACATTTTAATGAATTCATCCAACATTGGCGAACATAATGAAATCCATAACAGCAACAGCCACCATTAGACAATTAAGCCACGAAGGACGGGGTATTGCCGATATCAATGGTAAAACCGTATTCATTCAAAATGCCCTGCCCTCTGAAACGGTTTCCTTTCGCTTCATTAAACAGCATAAAAATTTTGATGAAGGCATCGCCATTGACGTTTTGGAAAATCCATCTCCAGATAGGGTATCACCTCTGTGCCCTCATACCGCCATTTGCGCGGGTTGTAGCCTACAACATTTAAGCGCTGCCGGACAATTGACTTTAAAAGAACGCACTCTAAAAGAACACTTCAAGCATTTTGCACATTTAGATATTCCGCAGCTAGAACCTGCTATTCAGGCTAACACCTACCATTACCGGCATAAAGCACGTTTGTCTGTTAAAGATGTGATAAAGAAAAATAAAGTGTTAATTGGTTTTCATGAACATAATGGTCGCTATGTGGCTGACATCGAACAGTGTGCTATCTTGGCTAAACCACTGGGTGATAAATTACCCCTATTGACCCAGCTTGTCTCCAGCTTAAACGCCCGTAGCGCCATTCCACAAATTGAAATCGCCGTCACTGCCGAAGAAACTGCGCTCATTTTACGGCATGTAAGGCCTTTGGAGCGCAGCGACCTGGAAAAAATCATCGTTTTTGCGCAAGCTGAATCTTTCTCTATTTATTTACAGCCTTCTAAAGAAGATAAAGAAACGCGCTCAAATATCAACGCTTTATTCGACAGCGACATCCTTGCGGAAGGTTCGCCGCTACTCATTAAATTGTGGCCTAAAAACAGCTCTTTTCTGCTGCATTATCATCTGCCTGCAGAAGATTGTACCCTATATTTTTCACCGACTGAATTTACGCAAATCAACCCACAAATCAATCAACGGATGGTCAGCAAAGCCCTATCCTGGTTAGCGCCCACCCAAGACGATAGCATTTTGGATTTATTTTGTGGTATTGGCAATTTCACTTTGCCCTTAGCGCGCCATGCCAAAAGTGTGGTGGGTATAGAAGGCACTGACAGTATGGTGTTACGAGGACAATACAATGCAAAACACAATCACCTCGATAATATTCAGTTCTTAGCGGCTGATTTGACACAGCGCATCGATCATTTTCCAATGCTAGCAAAATCTTTCGACAAGATTTTAATCGATCCACCGCGCAGTGGTGCCTTAGAGGTAATTGAACAGCATTTTAAAGGCTGGCAAGCCAAACGCATCGTCTACATTTCTTGCAATCCCGCGACGCTGGCCCGCGATGCCGGTATTCTGGTGAATCAATTAGGCTATCAACTGGAAAAAATTGGTATTCTAGATATGTTTCCACAAACCAGTCATGTTGAAAGCATGGCCTTATTCACACGTGAAGGATAAGAGCCATGAGCAATTACTATCCCATCTGCCCGTACCATAAAGCCCAGAAAGGAGCAAGTAGTCACCGCTATGGTTAAATTAAGAAAACGCCCCTATCATAATGAAGATGGCTCTCTCAATATTGAGTTGTGGTTAGATACATTAGCGCAAAATTATCCCAAAGAACATCTGGATCGTTTGCGTCAAATGATAGATCTGGTGGTAAGTTTAGGCGCAGATGTTCCAGCTTTATCAGAGCAATACACGTGTTTAGATCTCGGCTTACAAATGGCGGCGCTGCTCGCAGAATTGTCTGCTGATCAAACCACGCTTATCGCAGCTTTAACTTACCATCTGGTGGTTTATGCAGACTTTACCCTGGAGGACATCAAATCCCAAATGGGCGCAGATGTGGCTAATCTGATTGCAGGTGCCCTACGCATGGATGAGATCTCCGTTTTATTACACGCGCATCATAATACGGCTGAAAACCTACCTTCCAGAATACACAATCTACGTAAAATGTTGCTGGCGATGGCCAAAGATGTACGGGTAGTGATTTTGAAATTGAGTGAGAAACTCTGTCATTTGCGTGCCGCCAGTCATTTAGATGTTCCATTTCGTATGCGCATCGCGACTGAAGTCAAAGAAATCTATGCGCCCTTAACCAATCGCTTGGGCTTAGGTCATTTGAAATGGGAAATGGAAGATTCCGTATTTAGATATCTACAAGAAGCAACGTATAAAGAACTGGCCCATTCCTTGCATCAAAAACGCATAGAACGTGAAGAATACATCGCTCATTTTCAGGAAGCTTTTCATGCACTACTAAAAACACTGGATTTAAACCGTTATGAGTTAACGGGACGTGCTAAACACTTGTATAGTATTCACAAAAAAATGGTGCGTAAAAAAGTCGGTTTAGAAAAAATTTACGATTCTTTTGCAGTACGCGTTTTAGTACCCAATGTCCACGATTGCTATAAAGTCTTAAGCCTGGTGCACCAAACCTGGACCCCCATCAGTGAGGAATTTGATGATTACATTGCAAAACCGAAGGAAAATGGTTATCAATCTTTGCATACTGCCGTGGTTGGCCCTGATAATAAAAACGTAGAAGTGCAAATTCGCACCTTTGAGATGCATGAGGTGTCCGAGTTAGGGGTTGCTGCGCATTGGAAATATAAAGAAGGTGCCGGCCCTATTAGCGATTATGAAAATAAAATCGCCTGGTTAAGACAGCTCATTGCGTGGCAGAGCGATTATTTGCATCAAGATAATCGCGAAGAATTATTTCAAACCAGCTCTCTTTTTGATGACAGAGTGTATGTGTTCACGCCAGAGGGGGATATCATCGATCTTAAAAAAGGCGCTACACCGATTGATTTCGCTTATCATGTACACAGCGAAGTAGGTCATCGCTGTAAAGGTGCTAAAATCAATGATAAAATAGTTCCTTTATCCTATGCTTTAAAAACGGGTGATCGCGTCAGCATCATCACCGGCAAAAATGCGCATCCCAGTCTGGATTGGTTGGATCCCAAAGCTGCTTTTGTGACCACCAGTAAAGCGCGCGCTAAAATCCTACAATGGTTTAAATCACAAAATTACCAAGAAAATATCGAGCAAGGTATGGC
>CAMFJO010000070.1 GCA_945956945.1 uncultured Legionellales bacterium
CTTTAGCAAAGTTTGGTAAAATTGATGTTTTGGTAAACAATGCTGGTATTCAATACGTAGCGCCTATTCTTGAATTTCCCGATGATAAATGGGAAGCTATCTTAGCGATTAATCTCACTTCTGCTTTTAGGCTTTCTAAATTAGCACTACCCTCTATGATCAAGGCCGATTGGGGACGCATTGTCAACATTGCTTCGGCCCATGGTATCGTGGCATCTCCTTTTAAATCCGCTTATGTTGCTGCCAAACATGGTTTAGTAGGATTAACTAAAACCATCGCCCTGGAGATGGCTGAAACCAATATTACCTGCAATGTCGTCTGTCCCGGTTATGTCAAAACGCCTTTAGTCGAAAAACAAATTGCGGAACAGGCCAAAGCCTATAAAATATCCGAGGATCAAGTGATTCAAGATGTTTTATTAAAATCTCAACCTAATAAGAAATTTATCAAGCCTGAGAATTTAGCCGATTTGGTCGTTTTCTTATGCTCCGATTCCGCAGAAGGCATGACGGGGGAAGTTATCGCGATGGATGGTGGTTGGACGGCACATTAACGCTTGCTAAAAGCTATTTTTTAGTTTCTAATGTAAGAATGATTGTCTATTGAAGGAGCAAACGATCGTGCTGCTAGACATGGGATTAGCCTTAGTAGAAGGCCTGGCTTTGATTTTATCGCCTTGTATATTGCCTATTTTACCCTTGGTGCTGTCAACTTCCATGGATGGTGGAAAAACCAGGCCTTTGGGAATTATCAGCGGCTTTATTGTATCTTTTTGCTTATTTGCTTTCTTTTCGCGTTGGGTGATATTGACGCTGCATATCAATCTGGATGTCATCAAATATGTCTCTCTTGTATTGTTGACTCTACTGGGTCTTGTCATGCTATCAACCCGCTTATCCGAGAAATTCAATGCCTTTACCCAAACACTGGCGAATATCGGTAATCGCTATTCTCATCATGGTAATCAAGGCGGTTTCGTCTCCGGTTTGGGAATAGGCGTATTAATAGGATTAATCTGGACGCCTTGCGCTGGCCCTATTTTAGCCGCTGTTTTGGTGGAAGTTATTCGACAAAAAAGCAATGTAGAAGGATTTATGACCCTACTCGCTTTTTCTGTGGGTGCCGGTCTGCCCATGTTAATCATCGCTTTAATGGGAAGGACGATTATGCAAAAATTAGGCTTCTTTAAACGGCATTCTCAAGGTGTTCGGCGTATACTGGGTCTAGTGATTTTATTCTCGGTGGTTTTCATTAGCACGGGCTTCGATCAAAAATTGGCTGTTTCCAGCAGCCATTCTTCCGCTCCTACCGTATTGGGTGCTGGTCTTAATGATGCCTTAGCCAATCCCTATCCTGCACCCGAATTTGTGGGTATACAACCTTGGCTCAACAGCCCACCTCTTAGCATGCAAGGACTTAAAGGTAAAGTGGTTTTAATCGATTTTTGGACTTATTCTTGCATTAATTGCGTGCGTACTCTGCCCTATCTTAGAGCCTGGGATCAAAAATACCGATCAAAAGGTTTAGTCATTGTCGGCGTGCATGCGCCTGAATTTGAATTTGAAAAAAATGTAGATAATATCCAAGCAGCCTTGACTCGCTATCGTATCCACTATCCGGTAGCCGTAGACAGCAACCTTTCTACCTGGGATAATTTTCATAATCTTTATTGGCCGGCCCACTATCTTATCAATAAAGAAGGACAAGTTGTTTATACACATTTTGGTGAGGGTGATTACGATATCATGGAACACAATATTCAGGTATTGTTAGGCATTTCAGAAAAACCGGCGGTAATACCAGAAAGTGAACAAGCCCTAAATTACCATCAAACTCCTGAAACTTATTTAGGTTTCGCACGCGCTGATAGATTCGATAATACGAGCGGCTTAAAAGCCAATGTTAATTATTACTATACTTTCCCCTTAACACTGGCTACGCACCATTGGGGTTTGGAAGGGTCCTGGCAAGTCAATGAAGATAACATCGTGTCTATGGATAGCAATGCTAAAATACGTTTAAACTTCAATGCGCAAAAAGTTTTTATGGTGTTAGGGAGCAATACAGGAAAGCCCATTTCAATCTCTTTAGTCCTGAATGGGAAGCCCTTAAAACAATTGATCGTAGATAGACATACTTTATATCAACTGCTTGATCTCAAAACAGCAGCGAATGGTTTATTAGAACTTAAAGTGAATCAACCCGGATTGGAAGCCTATACCTTTACTTTTGGGTAATTTCAACCACTCTGCCGCAGGCGGCAGAGATTTTTTCTTTAAAAATGCTATTGAGTGCGTACAGAGGCAAATAAGGTATACAAAACAGGAACGACCAATAAAGTAAAGCAAGTGCCAATTAAGGTGCCAAAAACAATGACAATGCCGATATCAAAACGAGCCACACTGCCGGCACCGGTTGAAAATACCAATGGCAGACTGCCAAAAACGATAGCCAGCGTGGTCATTAAGATAGGGCGCAAACGAATTTTAGCTGCTTCTACCATGGCCTCGGTTTTACTATAATTTTCTGCCTGTAGGGTATTGGCAAATTTTACCAATAAAATACCATGTTTGCTGATTAACCCCGCCAAAGTCAATAAACCAATTTGCGTGTAAATATTAATAGTGGCCATGTGCAATTGGATAGGAATTAAGGCCGCCATAATGGCCATCGGCACGCTGCCTAACAAAATAATAAAGGGATCGCGGAAACTTTCAAATTGCATCGCTAAAACAATAAAAATAGCAATAAAAGCGGCTAAAAATAACCACAACATGCGATTACCTTCTTGTACATATTGGCGTGAACCACCGCTAATATCGGTCGTTAAGCTATTGGGTAATAAATCCTTAGCGGTTGCAGATAAATAGCTTAAACCTTCAGAAATACTGTGTCCGGGCGCCATGACGCCACTTAAAGTAGCGGCATTCATGCGTTGAAATTGGTTTAAAGTGGAAGGCTCTACGGTAGTACGCAGGCTAACCAAACCGGCTAAAGGGACCAATTTTCCTGTCTCTGAACGCACCTGAATTTCATTTAATATCTCTGGATTAACCGATCCTTGTAACAAGGGCTGAATAATCACTTGATAGGTTTGCCCTTCCAGATTGAAATATTGCGAGTAATTTGCGCCATATAATGAAGACACCCCATTGGTGATCTCATCCATGTTGACATTCATGGCTGCAGCAGCATTGCGATCAACATCAATGCGCAGCATCGGTTCATCGTAGGTTAAATCACTGGTGATAAATTGAAACAAGCCGCTGTTATTTGCCGCTTCCTCTAGTTTTTGGGTCGATTCATATAGACTTTTATAATCTCCAATCGATTTGATAACGAACTGTATGGGAGCACCGGACGAACCGGGCAAAGAAGCCGGTAATATCGCCATGGCCTTTAAGCCTGCGATTTGATTTAAAGCTTTTTGCAATTGCGGTTGCAACTGCATCACAGATTCTGTGCGTTCTTCCCAGGGTTTTAAACTGGCAAAGGACAATACCTGGTTGGAATCTGGAATACCGTCTATATAGATATAAGATTGAACGGCTGAAAAGCTTTTATAGACAGCATTCAGTTCAGCGCTGTATTGTTCTAATAGAGTGGGTGTAATCGATTTGGGTGCTGAAGAAATAACATGGAGATACCACTGATCTTCTTCGGGCGCAAGTTCTTTATTCGCGCCTATATAAAAATAAAAGCATAAAAACAATGAGGCTAACCAAATGAGTGTTATCCATTTTTTATGGTTTAATACCCACCTTATTATCTTTTCATAACTTTGTTTTACCCATTCAAATACCACTTCGATTTTTTGTACGAAGGCCTTATGGGCATAATCGGTATTGATGATACTAGCGCACATCATGGGCGATAAGGTTAAAGCCGCCACACCAGAAATAATCACGCTACCCGCTAAACACAAGGCAAATTCTGAAAATAAAGTGCCAGTGATACCCCTTGCAAAAGCAATCGGTGCAAAAATGGCGGCTAAGGTTAAAGTCATCGCAATAATTGAAAAAGCGATTTCGCGCGTACCGATTAAAGCGGCCTCTAAAGCATTCTCACCATTTTCAATGTGTCTAAACGTATTTTCCATCACTACGATAGCGTCGTCTACGACCAACCCTATCGCCAATACCATAGCCAATAAGGTCAATATATTGAAAGAGAACCCTAGGGCATACATAATAAAACAAATGCCAATTAAGGACACCGGAATGGTCACAATCGGGATCAAAACGGCTCTTAGACTGCCTAAAAATAAAAAGACTACAATGGAGACGATAATAAGCGCTTCTATTAAGGTCTTTATTACTTCCTTAATGGAAGCTTTGATATAAATGGCTTCATTGACGACTTCATGCAAGCTTAATCCTTGTGGCAACGCTTGGGTTATCGTTGGCAATACTGCCTGAATTCGTTTTACAATCGATAAAGGATTTGCTCCCGGTTGTGGCATAATCGCCAGCATAGTCGCCGGATCGCCATTATAAAAAGCTTTGACATTATCGCCGCTGCTAACCCCCAAAGCAGCATTTCCCACATCCGATAGACGCGTTATAATTCCCTGCTCGTTTTTGATAACCAAATTATTAAACTGGGCCACTTTGGTCATATCGGAATTGGTAGCCAAATTTAAACTTTGGCCTGAGCCATTCAAGGTACCGGGTGCTCCCTGTACACTTTGATTATTCAAAGCCGTAGCAACATCTTGCGGTGTCAAATTGTGCGCCGCTAAGGCATTGGGATCGAGACTTAATAACATGGCAAAATTATTGCCCCACACCTGTGCATTGGCGACACCATCGATGTAATCTAGCTGGGGTTTGACGAGGCGTAATAAATAATCCGTTACTTGTTCGCGTTGCATGAGGCGACTGGTAAAACTTAACAGCAGCACAAAATTATCATTGGCACTCATTTTGCTGATGACGGGATCGTTAATACCATCCGGTAAGCGCCCACGCACAGAATTAACTTTTTGTGCAATATCGGTTAAAGCCGCATCGGTATCCACACCATTTTGCATATTAATGGTGATAGAGCTCATATTTTGCGTGCTACTGGAAGTCATGTAATCAATGCCCTTGATCCCCGATAACGCGCTTTCGAGCACATTGGTGATAAAATTTTGCATGGTATCACTGCTTGCGCCCGGATAACTCGTCTCGATGTTGATAACCGGGATCTCTATGGTGGGTAACAATTGCAAAGGTAATTGCGTCGCTGAAAATAAGCCAGCAAACAATATTAGCAAAGACAGCGCTATTGAAAAAACGGGGCGCTTAATGAAAAAATCGGTCCAATTCATCAGGGGTTATCCTTGGCCAATTGCACGCTCATGCCATTGAATAACTTTTGTTGCCCTGAAACCACGATACGTTCTCCTTTGGTTAAGCCGTTTGTAATCACGATATCACTGCCAATACGTGTGCCAACGACAATAGAACGCTGTTGTACTTTGCCATCCTGGTAGACATACACACTATCACCATAAGGGTTATAGACCACTGCTTGCTGAGGAATGACCACGGCAGGTTTCAGCGCTGAAGTAGAAGTTGCCACATCGACATACATGCCCGGCAACAAATTGGTATAAGGCGGATTGATTTTAGCGCGTATTAAAATATTACGGCTATCACTGTCCATGCTCGGG
>CAMFJO010000071.1 GCA_945956945.1 uncultured Legionellales bacterium
CCCCCAGAAGAACAGAAGTCTTGCGATCTTCTTTGTACAGAAGGTATCCATGGTGGCTTTTATGTGGGTGTAACGGGTGTTTATGCCAAACCAAGTGAAAGCGGCATCGGTTTAGCTGCTCATAGTCTGCAATATACTTCGCCTAATGGCTTAACCACTTCTAAAAGTACGCCTTTTGAACCTTCTAATAGTGGCGGCATTGGCGCCAAAGTGGGTTATGATTTTGGCGCTTCGGCAAATAGCTTAGAATTTGATTATTTTTATTTTAATAATACGACCAAGGCTACAGAGGATTTTAAAGATAATCCCAGCTCCTTTGCCAGTATGTTTTTCCCTAATATAGGGGTCCCTAATCCGGCTAGTTTTGGCATTGCAATTCATTCAAAGCTGGAATATACCCTCAATCAATATGACTTATGGCTAGCACATACTTATGGCTCGCCTGTCACGGGTTTTAGTTTTAAACCGGCAATTGGGGTGCGTTATGCCAGTTTGAGCCACGATTTAACGTTTGATACACCGGGTGCTGTAAAAAGTGATTTTGATGGTATTGGCCCCGAAATCGGTTTTGACGCGCATTATACCCTGGGCTATGGCTTTGGTATTCTGGGCCATTTTGATGATGCGCTTATGGCAAGCCGTGTGGATGGTTCTTCTTATATAGAAGTAAGCGACTTTGGGATCAATTCTGCTTTTAAAGCGCCAGACAATAATGGTGTGAGTAATGCGATGACCGGAAGAGTAGGCGCAGATTATCAATACGTCTTTAACAATGGCAGCAGTATTGCCTTAGAAGCGGGTTATCAAGCCATGATATATAACGACGCCTTTACTATCATTCAGGGTAATGCCGCATCGCCGTTTACACCGACAGTGGGGCAGCAAATTACAGCGACCAATAGTGATGATTTCTCATTGAGAGGGCCTTATTTATCTTTGACGTACCACGTTTAATTTCGTATAAGCTATTCAGAAAACCTGGCATAGGTTTCGATTTAAATACATTGTTTTAAATCGATGTGCCAGGTTTTTTTTCAAAATGGGCTTTTGAGAAAATCGTTAGTGACGAAAAATTTTTATCCGCTCTTGACGGCAGTGGTAATAAAATGAAAGAATCCGCTTCATCTTTTTTCTTATAAAGAGTTCCAGTATGTACACTTTTTCTTACAGACGTTCATTCTTGTTTATTATGAAAAGTATTTCTTTGATGGCAGTTGCGATGTTTCTTATTGCCCAGGCAGCAGAAGTTCCGGTAACGACCGCGATCCAAAAAAAATTATCCGCGCTCGAAACCGCTGCGGATGGGCGGATTGGTATAGCGGCCCTTAATACGGGAAATGGCTCGCGTATGGATTATCGGGCGGAAGAACGATTTCCTTTGTGTAGTACCAGTAAGATGATGGTCGCTGCTGCTATTTTGAAACAAAGCATGAGCGACACTGAACTGCTTCAACAAACTATTTCTTATCAAAAAGCCGATATGACGACAGGCTGGTCACCCATTACAGAACAACACATCGGAGAAGGGATGACCATTGCGGATTTGTGTGGCGCTGCAGTTTCCTACAGCGATAACACAGCAATGAATTTGTTGTTAAATCGCTTGGGTGGGCCCATAGGGGTGACTGCTTTTGCGCGTTCTATCGGCGATACGACTTTTAGATTAGATCGTTATGAGCCTGATTTAAATGAGGCTACTCCAGGTAGTTTGCGCGATACTTCCACACCGAGCGCCATGCAAGACAGTTTAGAAAAATTGGTTTTAGGTGATAGTTTAGCTTTACCCCAACAGACACAATTACAAACCTGGTTGAAAGCGAATACCACAGGCGATCACCGTATCCGTGCGGGTGTTCCCACAACATGGGTGGTAGGGGATAAAACTGGCTCGGGCTATTATGGTACCACCAATGATATCGCCGTTATTTGGCCGCCGCATTGTTCGCCTATTGTGATGGCTGTCTATTTTACCCAAAATAAAAAAGAAGCGCCCCCTAACGATGAAATCATTGCTGCTGCAACACGTCTTGCCATCAAGGAATTTGCGAAAACCGATGAATGCATTGAGCAAGAATTATCGAAGTGAACGTAACTGGCACCATTGAGTCTTGTATTAATGGCGCCGTATAGCCAAATTAATTGTATGTGTTAGTATAAGCCGGTATTTTAAGAGGCTGCAAGAAGTTCATTCATTATCTTATGGGACATAGAGATACTTCCTTATAAAGCTAAACCAAACTGGCTAAAAAAACCGTATAAAGATATTATGCCTAATTTCTCTAAGAATTTCAGGCGCTTAAAAATGACTTCTTATTGACTTCAAGGTTATATATGATATAATTGATATTAATGTTATAGATGATGGCGAATGAGATGGAAATCCATATTACCCAATGGGCACTTGATGCTTACCTAGATTTGAAACATAGACAGGTTTTTTCAAGGGAGGAGTATTGGTCTATTATCAGACCAGATGTATTATTGTTAAAAAAATATCCCAAAGAGGTTAAATTTGCTAATAGAAAATTCTGGTCTTTAGCCACAGATGAAACTAGTAGCCACAAATTATCTCAAGGGTATAAAATGAAATGGCATCAAATAGGAAATGGGCGCGTACAATTACGTCTTACCGTGGCTATGTTACGTGACGCTTTTCTGTGTGAATCTTACGACAAATTAAATGAAAAGCAAGAAAGAAGAAAGTTGGCTAAATTTAAAACGTATATTCAACTTATTCAAAGAGGTCAATACATTACTAGAGGAGTACTACATTATGAGCACGATAACACACGAGAAAAACTTACCCCCACAGATATCAGCTCATGATAAAATCGCTTTGTTTCGTATCGCCATAGAAATGAGGCAGGAAAATTTTTCAGAAGAATTTGTTGCCAATGCAGTAGAAACAGCATTAGAATTTGAAGGTGTTGCTGACTTAATTTTGATGTGGGGTGAGGAAGATGATCCGAAAGAACGGGATGAAATCATAGCCGATATTCAGGAACTGATTGTCGATTGTAATCAACTGGGTAAAAAAGACTTACCGCAAATCTATTTTAATGACCTTGATGCTGTCGCTCAAAATATTCGTGTATTTAAAGACAGCTTATTAAGTGAAGTAGATGCGCGGGGTGGAATAACCAAATTGGCGGAAAAAACGGGTATTCCACAGCCCTCATTGTCGCGATTTTTTAATTCCAATGCTATGCCACATCGAGTGACTTTACTTAAAATAGCAAAAGCTTTAAACCTGGATGCTATCCCAATCACAAATTCATGGGAAAAATAACTTACTAGCGAAACCGCAGTAACCGTAAACCATTGGCAACGACAATGAGGCTCGCACCCATATCCGCAAAGACGGCCATCCACAGCGTACTTAAACCAGCCAAGGCCAAACTAAAAAATAACACTTTGATCGCAATGGATAAACTGATATTTTGCATTAAAACCTTTGCGGTACGTTGACTCAAACGAATAAATAAAGGCAACTTCATCAGATTGTCATCGATTAGGGCAACATCTGCCGTTTCGAGTGCGGTGTCAGTGCCCTTACCCATTGCGAAACCAATACTGGCTTTGGCTAAGGCGGGCGCATCATTCATACCATCTCCCACCATTCCCACTTGCTGGTGCTGTTCTAACAAGGCAGTGATGTTGTTTAATTTATCTGTGGGTAATAAATTGGCACGAACCTCATCTATATTGGCTTGTTTGGCGATCGCATTCGCGGTGGTGACATTGTCTCCTGTCATCATGATGGTTTTAATGCCCAATTGATGTAGCGCTTTTATGGCTTCTTGACTGTGTTCTCGTAGCGTATCGGCAACGGCTAATATACCCAATACAGCTTTATCGGTGCTGACAACGATGGTGGTATTACCCGCTTCTTCCAATCGTGCCAGAAGGGTTTCTATATTCGAATCACAAACACGATTGTCTTCGGCCAATTGATGATTACCGACATAATACGGCTGTCCATCGATGAAACCGGAAACACCGCGCCCGGTAATGGCTGTAAACTGTGTGACGGTCATAAGAGGAATATCAGGATAAGTTTTTTGCCACGCATGAACAATGGCATTCGCTACAGGATGTTCTGAATGGCTATCCAAACTGGCTGCGATATGCAAAACGGTTTGTTCTGTTTGATCGTTCATCGCCAACAATCGTGTGACGACAGGCTTGCCTTGCGTTACAGTGCCCGTTTTATCGAGCGCGATGGCTTTGAGCTTATGACCTTGTTCTAAGTACGTGCCTCCTTTGATTAAAATTCCTTGCACCGCGGCAGCAGCCAAACCGCTGACCACCGTGACCGGGGTCGAAATCACCAAGGCACAGGGACAGGCGATCACCAATAATACCAGGGCTTTAGAAAACCAGGGGTAAAAAGGCAGCCCAAAAACGAGGGAAGGGATAATGGCGATTAGAACGGCAAAGATCACCATCGTAGGCGTATAGTATTTGGAAAATTTATCCACAAATCGTTGTGTTGGCGCGCGTTCTGCTTGTGCTTGTTGTACCGCGCGAACAATCTTGGCAATCAAAGTATCGGTGGGCAGCGTGTTGACTCTAAATTCAAATGAACCCCGCTCATTGATAGAGCCTGCATACACCATATCGCCGATTTGTTTTTCAACCGGTAAGGACTCACCGGTGATCGGTGCCTGATTCACGCTGCTTTGTCCCACAGTTAATACGCCGTCTAGAGGAATGCGTTCACCGGGTTTTACACGTATAATCGCACCAGTTTGTATTTGATCAACGGGCATCGTTTCCCAGCTATCGCCATTGCGTACCGTCGCAATAGCAGGTGTAATCGCCATTAAATTTTTAATGGCCTGACGAGCCTTGTCTAATGAATAGCTTTCAATACGCTCGGCTAAGGCAAAGAGTACCGTCACCATCGCGGCTTCTGGCCATTCGCCAATGAGCATGGCACCTGTGATAGCAATCATCATCAGAAAATGGATGTTCAATGTCAGGGTGCGCAGAGCAGTGATCCCTTTCATCAAGGTGGTTTTGCCACTTAAGGCAATAGCGGCGATTGCTAAGCCAATGACCGCAAAAGATTGTTCATAGTGTAACACCAGCCCCATGATTTCGGCACCCAATGCCAATAAACCGGATATCGCTAATAACCACCAAGACGGTTGGAGTGAGGTAGTTGCCAAGGAGGTATCTTGTGCTGTTTTAACCGTTGCTTGCATACCGATGGATTGAATGGCTTTCAATAAAGGTTCATGATCGTTAAAAGCGTGGGTGATCTTTACTTCCTGTGCCATTAAATTAAAATCTATACCTGACACCTCTGGCATGGTTTGCAAACGGTTACGAATAAGTTTTTCTTCTGAGGGGCAATCTAATTCTGGAATCGAAAATATCGTTGTAATAGCCATAGAAATTTTTCTCGCAATAAATAAATTAAATAAGGGTAGCTTGACCACACTGACTGCAGAATTTAGTGTTGGCGGCCAAAAGAGCGCCACAATTATTGCAGCCTGGGGTGGCTAATGAAGTGCCGCACTGGCTACAAAATTGTGCCTGTCTCTTATACACATCTCCGAGCCCACGAGACGTAGAGGAATCTC
>CAMFJO010000072.1 GCA_945956945.1 uncultured Legionellales bacterium
ATCAGGATCACACTAAAAATAGTTTGCTGTTTCCCAATGCCCGTTACCTGATAAGCCAGGAAGCCTTTATTCGCGCTAAAGCACCCCATGCTCGGGATAGGGTTTCGTTTATTCCCGAATTAACAACCTTGCTAGAAGCTTCAGGCCGCTTAGAATTAATTCTCGATGAACACAGCCCTACGCTAGGTAAAGACTATAAATTTCATTTTAGCCACGGCCACACACCTGGATTGATGTTAACAGAAATCAGTACAACGGAAGGTCCTTTAATTTTTGCCGCTGATTTAATTCCCGGTATCGCTTGGCTGCACACACCCATTACAATGGGCTATGACCGATTTCCCGAAAAAGTGGTAGAAGAAAAAGAAGCTTTATTGGATTATTTGGTTGCACGGCAAGGCCGTTTGTTTTACACGCACGATCCGCAAATTGCCCTATCCAGAGTCATGCGGGATGACAAAGGCCGTTTTGTAGCGAGTGAGAGCTGGAATGAAGTAACGAGAATTGAGTGAGGTTAAAGAAGAATAAGATAATTAGGCGCGATAATATCTGCATTTAAGAGTACAATACATACCAAAGTACTTTAAGATGCGAACTAGAAAGAATACTGGCACGTTAAGGGCAAAGACAATGTCATCCTCGACCGCAGGTCGGGGATCCAGTTTCAAATAGGGTTTCATACTGGATCCCCGACCTGCGGTCGAGGATGACATAGCCTTTGTTTTTGTTCTTTCAAGATCTTTCATATATCCATGATTTTCACATCTTAAAGTGCGCAATGACGGCTCATAGAGTAAAAATATTACGGTGAACTCCGAGCAAAATATTGATACCTTATCGAGCCTTTCTCAAAACCAACTTATCTATTTCCTCTTGGCTATAATCGCTCACCGCAATAATTTCTGATCTATACACTTCACGTTGCAGCAACAACTGCCCTTCTGCTGGAGCAAGAATGCCGGCGCTAACGGCACTATTGATTTTATCAGGCCAATTTAAAACAGGTGCGTCCAATGTCTTGCAATATTGTAGCAATTTTTCCCATAAAGGCTCTGTTTCCACAAATAAGGGCAATACCGTATTGATTTTAGCAACAGGGTGTTTGTCCTCATCCGAGCTTAAATAAGCACCCGCGGTTAAGCGGCTTCGAATTGCCGAGGGTGCAGCAACTGCTTTAGCCAATTCTTTTTCCAGCATATTACTGGGTACATGCGCTTGTCTACCCAAAGGGAAAATAATACAACGTAATTTGATGCGTAAATAAGCCGGTAAATTGCTTAATAAGGCCATCATCGTTTCTTCTATTTGATAAAATAAAGTTTGGCTACACCAAGTCAATAAAAGTGTTTCTTCTGCTACTAGCCCATCATCATAAAACTTTTTAATCACCGCACTCACGCAAAAAAGATAATTCAAAATATCTGCCATACGCGCGGAGATAAATTCTTTACGTTTTAAACTGGCGCCATAATAGAGCGCCAAACTATCGACCAATAAAGCAAAAGCAGCACTATAGCGCCCCAGATTTCGCAAAGGTTGTTGTAATACAAGATCTTCGCTTTCCACAGTCAGCATTCTACCCTTAGAAAGTCCGCCCCAAAGCGTCAAGCCGGCGACATGGAGAATATGTTGCACATGAGCCAATAAAAGCGTATCAAATTGCGCTAAATTTTGAGCATTGTTTTCATCTGCAGCCAATTGCATTTCTTGAAATAAATAAGGGTGCGATCTAAATAACCCTTGGCCAAAAATCACCAAACAACGTGTCAGAATACTGGCGCCTTCCACGGTAATGGCAATAGGGACACTGGAATAATAAGCGCTAATAGGATTCTGTGGGCCTATGCACAATCCCTTGCCACCCAAAATATCCATGCTATTTAATATTGCAGTACGTCCCATTTCAGAAACCTGGTATTTAACGATGGCAGAAACGACGGAAGGTTTTTCTCCTTGGTCTATTAAACTGGTTGCCAATTCTTGCATAGCTTCTGCCATGTAAGTCACTCCGGCGATAGTGGCTAAAGAAGCCTGCACCCCTTCAAAGTTGACTAAAGGATGCTTAAATTGTCTACGGATAGTGGCATAAGCACCTGTGTAGGCTACACAAGCTTTTAAGGCACCTAAACTCATAGACGGAATGGAAATGGCGCGACCCACAGACAAACATTCTACCAACATTTTCCAACCTTGCCCTATTTGATTAGGGCCACCAATAATCGCTTCTAGTGGTACAAAAACATCGTGTCCTTGTATAGGGCCATTTTGAAACATCATACCATTGGGTAAATGCCGTCTACCGATTATTACCCCCGGTGTGTTTCGGGGAATAAGCGCGCAAGTAATTCCTAAAGCTTCCTTATCACCCAATAAATGATCGGGGTCGTATAACTTAAAAGCAAGACCAATGAGAGTTGCAATCGGCGCTAAAGTAATATAACGTTTACTCCAATTCAATCGCATACCCAATACTTTTTGTCCTTCTATGACTTGTTCACAGACGATACCGCTGTCTATGATACTGGTAGCATCCGATCCTGCAACAGGACTTGTTAAAGCAAAACAAGGTAATTCCAGCCCTGCGGCTAAACGCGGTAAGTAATACTCTTTCTGTTTCGTGGTTCCATAATGCAATAATAATTCAGCGGGGCCCAATGAGTTGGGAACACAGACACTGACTGCAGCCACGGTGGAAACACTGGCTAATTTGCTAATGACACGACTATGGGCATAAGCAGAAAAGGCTCTACCACCGTATTTTTTGGGAATAATCAGTCCCAAAAAGCCCTGATCCTTAATAAATTGCCATACAGAATCGGGCATATCCCCTTCTTTAAATTGTATATCCCACATATCCAATTGGTGACACAATTCTTCCACGGGCCCATCCAAAAAAGCGCGTTCTTCTTTGCTTAATACCGGTTGAGGATAGTTCAACAATACATCCGCATTGGGTGCGCCGGAAAATAATTCACCGTCCCAAGATACGGTTCCAGCAGCCATAGCGGCACGCTCTGTCGCCGATAATTTGGGGAGTTTTTTTCTATAAAGGGCTAATAATGGTTTGCTAAAGCACCATTGACGTAAGGGTTTTATTAAAAAGATTGCGCTGATGAGCAGGTAAATGAACACAATACTCATCCAGGTATGCCAGGACACATGTAAAAGCTCAAGAAGCACCGCTAAAAAAATAAATCCCGAGAAAGCATAAACCTTTTTACTGGCATTATAGAATCCCAGTAAACTGTTATTAATCAGCAAAACAATGCACCAGAGAATAACGTCAATATCTATCATAAGTTCTCCTAGGTCCGTGAAAAGGCTTCTGCTGAAAAATCATCTACCGCGATAATGTCTGCAATAGCCTGTTCCAGAGCGCGCAATTGCGTGCATTCTGCTTCAGTGATAAGGCCTTGTTGCACGGCTTCTTCCAATCTGTTGGGATGATTGGCACTAATAGGTTTTATCTTTTGATACAAGGGTTCACAGCATACCGCTTCTTGATGGGTACGCATTAAATTGGCAATTAAACTCTCTGCTCCTTCACCGCTATACACTTTAGTTCGTATATCTTGCACCATTGCCGTATTCATCAATAATTTTTTAGCAATGGTACTTTTTTGTTTATCGCTTATGCCGGCGCGTTTTCGACCCCAAGGTAAACAGAGTGCAGACAATAATTTGGCGAGGAATCGTGTTGGCAGTTGATTTAAAAGCTCAGCGCTGGCCTTGTCAATAGCATACACACTCTCACGGATGGCCGCTTCATTTAAGCTTTTTGCCATGGCAAGGGTCCATAATTGTGTGTCTAATCCATCTGCATTATATTTTAAAATGCCGCTCACTATATACAAATGAATGAGCATATCCGCCATGCGTGCCGACACCCGCTCGGCAAATTTTAGATGGCTACCATACACTAAAAAACAAATTTCACTTAAAAAAGCAAAGCGTGTACTTCGCAAGCTTAACTTTTGCAGTGCGCGTTTATAGGCATGCCGTTCGGGCCAAATCAACCAGCCACCGGTGATACTTTGGAAAATAATGCGCGGCCACAAACTGATAAAATGGGCAATGTGCCCCCAAATGGCTTTATCAAATACGAATAGAGCTTGCTTAGGATCGCTCATGTTAACAGCCTCTAAACAAGTGTTGATATAAGGATGACAGCGTACCGCGCCTTGCCCAAAAATAATCATATTGCGGGTTAAAATATTGGCGCCTTCCACGGTAATACCCACCGAAGTGGATTGATAAGCATCAGATAAATAATTACGCGGCCCCATACAGATACCTTTACCACCTTGCACATCCATGGCGGCTTGTGTCGCTGCACGCACACTTTCGGTGGCATAATATTTGACGATAGCAGACAGCACACTGGGCTTTTCACCCCTATCCACTGCACTTAAAGTTAAGTGGGTGATCACCTCGGTTTGATATAAGCTTAGAGCCATTAAAGCCAGCTTTTCTTGCACACCTTCAAATTTTCCTATCGGCAACTTAAATTGTGTCCGTATAGAAGCATAAGCACTGCTCGCCAACGTCAGCGCATAGAGTCCGCCTAAAGATAATCCAGGTAAAGCCATCGCACGACCTGCCGATAAGCTTTCAGTTAACATCCGCCAACCACGGCCTTTTTGCGCTATGCCGCCAATGATCCACTCTAAAGGTATAAAAACAGCATTCCCAGAAGTGGGTCCATTGATAAATAACGCATTGTTAACAAAATGCCGTCTACCAATAATCACCCCGGGATGATCGACTGGGATTAAGGCGCAGGTAATACCGATATGAACCGTTTCACCCAGTAAATGATCCGGATCGTATAACTTGAAGGCCAAACCCAATAAAGTTGCCTTGGGCGCTAGCGTGATATACCGTTTATTCCACGTTACTTTAATACCGATAACGGATTGTCCCTGCCATTGCCCTTGCGTCACAATCCCATAATCTGGCATAGCACTGGCATCGGAGCCTGCTTCGGGACTGGTTAAGGCAAAACAAGGTACTTCAATTCCCTTGGCCAGACGCGGCAAATAGTAATTCCGTTGTTCTGTGGTGCCATATTCTAACAATAACTCGGCTGGTCCTAAAGAATTGGGCACAGAAGCCATTGAAGCTAATACCGAACTGCAAGAAGCGATTTTACCTAAGATCGTGGCAGTGGCTGTTTTTGAGAAACCTAAACCGCCATATTCTTTAGGGATATGCAGACCAAAAAAACCTTGCGTTCTTAAAGTATTCCAAATCTCTGCGGGCATATCATTTTCTGCCGCTAAAAAAGGATACTGCGCCATTTGGGCGCATAGTGCTTCTACCGGCCCCTTTAAGAAAGCCATTTCTTCCGCAGACAATACACTTAATTTTGCCTCCCACAACGCTTGCCAGTGTGGATTGCCGCTAAATAATTCGCCGTCCCAACCCACTGTACCTGCGGCCAAAGCCTCGGCTTCCGTGGTGGATAATTTGGGATAGACTTGTTGATAGCGGCGCAACAAAAAAGGGGTTAATAAGTGTCTGCGTAAAAATGATAATTGAAACAGCAACAACCAAATCGCCCATACCATCCAGGCAATATAAGTC
>CAMFJO010000073.1 GCA_945956945.1 uncultured Legionellales bacterium
CCTTTGCACCGCCGTTTCCCGAAGAGCGGTTGTTCGTCAGGGAACAAACGCGCTACCTTTGAAAGTCGTTTGTCACAATTAGACAAATTAAGTGTTGCAGAAGTGAGCTTACAAGGCTTAAAAGATTTAGGTGTAATTGGTCACAATGTGCAATTTGTTAAAGTGATTGCAACCGGTGCCATTAATAAGGCGGTGACGCTAAAGGGAATCGGTGCGACGGCTGGTGCTAAAGCATTGATCGAAGCTGCCGGCGGACAGGTTATTGCTTAAATGAAATTAGGGGCCAACCGTCTAATGTGTGAATCCGTATGGGAAAGGGACTAAATTTATGAGCGCATCCATGCCCGCTGCATCATCTGGATTGAGTGAGTTAAAACAGCGGTTGTTGTTTTTACTGGTGGCGATTATTGTTTATAGGATAGGTACTCATATTCCTGTACCCGGCTTGGATCCACAACGTTTGGCTGATTTTTTTAATGCGCAAGACAGCGGCTTATTAGGCGTTTTTAACGTGTTTTCTGGGGGCGCTCTAAGACGAATCAGCTTGATTGCTTTAGGGGTAATGCCCGAAATTTCGGACTACATTATAGTACAGCTGATGACCTCAGTATTACCGCAATTGGAGCAGTTGAAAAAAGAAGGGGAATCGGGACGACGTAAAATTAATCAATATACGCGTTATGGAACCTTGTTTTTAGCGGTATTTCAAGGCTTGGGAATGACCAAGTATATTGTGAGCAACCATATTGCATTAAACCCTGATTTTGGGTTTTATCTGGTAGCCACGATCACTTTAGCCACTGGAACGATGTTTCTAATGTGGATAGGTGAACAGATTAACGAACGCGGCGTCGGCAATGGTATTTCTTTGCTGATATTTGCCGGTATTGTCTCCGGTTTGCCGGCGGCTGTGGTGCGTGTATTAGAACAGTCCAGACAAGGGCAAATGGATGTGCTGGTGCTATTGTTTATCGCCGTATTAATTTTAGCGGTTTTTGCTTTTGTGGTGTTTGTAGAGCGGGCGCAGCGACGTATCACGATTCATTATGCGAAACGTCAGCAAGGTCGAAAAATGTATGCGGCACAATCCAGTCATTTGCCCTTAAAGCTGAATATGACCGGGGTGATTCCGCCTATTTTTGCGATGAGTATTTTATTACTGCCAGGTTCCTTAGGACAATTTTTAGGTGGGGTACACGGATTTGGTTGGTTGAAGAGTGTTGCCTATTGGATGCAGCCTTCTAGTCCAGTTTATATGGTGGCTTATGCTGCGTGTATCATTTTCTTTGCTTTCTTTTATGCGGCCTTGGTATTTAATCCACGCGATACGGCCGATAATTTAAAGCGATCGGGTGCTTTTATTCCGGGGATACGCCCAGGAGAGCAAACGGCTAACTATATTGATACAGTCATGACTAGATTGACTCTAGTTGGAGCGCTTTATTTAATCTTTGTGGCCTTATTGCCACAAATTTTAATTAGCAAGCTCAATGTACCTTTTTATTTTGGTGGTACTTCCCTCTTGATTGTGGTGGTGGTATTGATGGATTTTATTTCGCAAGTGCAGGCACATATGATGTCGGTGCAATATGAGTCTTTGTTAAAGAAGGCGAATGCGAAGGGTAAAAATCGGCCCGGCGCTGGTTTACTGCGGTAATTTAGGGGCGAAGGATTGTTGTGAGGCGCGTTAGCGCCGAAGCAAAGTTGAGTATTGTATTAAATTGGGGAATATGATGAAAGTTAGAGCGTCTGTAAAAAAAATGTGCAGGAATTGCAAGGTCATTAAACGCAAAGGCGTTGTGCGCATTATTTGCGCAGATGCTAAGCACAAACAAAGGCAAGGATAATGAGCAGCTTAGCAGCAATCCCTTGCTTTTTGGTTGAAAAGCAGGTATTCTTAGCCGCTATTTTTTAGATATTAAGTATTAAAGTTGGGAGTAGTCTATGTTTCGAATTTCCGGTGTTAACATTCCACCGAATAAACATATTTGCATCGCTTTGACCGCTATTTATGGCATAGGTAACACTTTGGCCAATACAATTTGTAAGGCGGCTGAAGTAGAAGGGCATCGTAAAGCGAAGGATTTATCGGAAGAAGAAGTAGAACGAATCCGTGAGTGTATCGCCAAAGCGCAATATGTGGTTGAAGGTGATTTACGTAGGGAAGTGGCTACCAATATTAAACGTTTGAAAGATATAGGCTGTTATAGAGGCGTACGCCATCGTAGGGGTTTACCTGTACGCGGACAAAGAACCAAAACCAATGCACGTACCCGCAAAGGGCGAAACCGTACGAGTACAGCAGCGGCATAAAACTAATTAATAGGGTGTGGAAGTAGAGAATTATGGCTGAAGTAGCAATAAAAAAAGTGACTAAAAAAATTAAACGTAAAGTAGTGGATGGTATGGTATGCATTCAAGCAACGTTTAACAACACAATTATAACCTTTGCCGACAAACTCGGAAATGTGATTGCGTGGCAAACGGCTGGTGGCTCGGGGTTTCGTGGCTCCAGAAAAAGCACGCCTTATGCAGCCAGTGTGGCCACAGAAGTGGCTGGTAAAAAGGCCATGGAATATGGTTTGCAAAATGTTGTCGTGATGGTGAAAGGTCCTGGGCCTGGACGTGAGTCTGCTGTACGTGCCTTAGTGACTTTAGGGTTGAATGTGATCGGCATCAAAGATGTTACCAAATTACCGCATAATGGTTGTAGACCACGCAAGAAAAGACGCGTGTAATACCTAAGCTAGAGTATAATTATGCACCCATTTGGATATGGCTTAAAGTCCAGATTGGGAATGCACGCAAAATGGCCCGATCTGGGCATTAATGTAGAGGAGTAGATGATTAGATGGCAAAATATAGAGGTCCTACTTGTAGATTAGCGCGTAGGGAAGGCATGGATTTAATGCTGAAAAGCAAGTTGAGATCATTAGAATCAAAATGTAATATGGAAATGGTTCCAGGCCAGAAGGTTGCGAAGCGTGGTCGTTTATCCACCTATGGAACTATGTTACGTGAAAAGCAAAAATTACGCCGTATTTATGGTATGTTGGAACGACAATTTAAACGTTTTATGGATAAGGCTTCACGTACTAAAGGATCGACAGGCACGAATCTGATTCAGTTGTTAGAGTGCCGCTTGGATAATGTTGTTTACAGAATGGGATTTGCCAGTACACGCGCTGAAGCACGACAAATGGTGAGTCATCGTACTATTCTAGTCAATGGCCAAAACGTCAATATTCCTTCCTATGTGGTGAAGGTGGGTGATGTCATTGAAGTTAAAGAAAAGTGTAAAGCACAATTGCGTATCAGAGCCGCCTTAGAAAGCCAGCAACAATTGGGTTTTCCTGCATGGGTCGATGTGGATGTCACTGCCGTTAAAGGTAAATTTACCGCAGTACCCCAGCGCGATGAGGTGCAATTAGAAATTAATGAGAATCTAATCGTTGAATTTTATTCACGATAATCAACTGGAGAGTCTTCTATGTTGCAAACGAGCTACGAACAGAAAACCTATGGCCTACAAAATCCCTACGAAATTTTGACCCCTAATAATATTGTGGTCAAAGAAATTGGTCGTAGTACCTATGAAATTGCATTGGAACCTCTAGAAAGGGGCTTTGGCCATACTTTAGGTCATGTATTACGTCGTATCTTATTGTCTTCTATGCCTGGCGCTGCGATTGTAGAAGTTAAGATTGCCAATGTATTGCATGAATATAGCCCGATGGAAGGTGTCCAAGAAGACGTTATTGAAATATTGCAAAATTTGAAAGGCTTAGCCTGTAAAATGCATTCCAGACGTGAGGCCACTTTAAAATTAAATAAAAAAGGTCCTTGCATTGTTTATGCGGGTGACATTGAAACCGATCACGACGTGGAAATCATCAACAAAGATCATGTTATCGCCCATTTATCTTCTAATGGCGTCATTAGCCTGGAAGCAAAATTGGTGATGGGTAGAGGTTATCAGGCAGCGGTTAATCGTTATCAAGATGAAGAAGATCCGAAGCCTATAGGCGCATTATTGGTCGATGCTTCCTTTACGCCTGTTAAGCGGGTTACCTACCGAGTTGAAAATGCACGGGTAGAGCAGCGAACCAATTTGGATAAATTGGTGATCGAATTAGAAACCAATGGTTCTATTTCTCCTGATGAAGCGATTCGTAATGCCGCTACCTTGTTACAACAACAATTGATAGCCTTTGTGGATTTAAAGGATATTCATGGTCGCGCTGGTGGTCATTCCATGCAAAACTTGGATCCTTTATTAATGCGTCCTATTGAAGATTTAGAATTGACAGTACGATCCACCAATTGCCTGAAAGCAGAGAATATCTTTTTTGTGGGTGATTTGATTCAACGTACCGAAACGGATTTATTGAAAACCCCTAATTTGGGCAAGAAATCATTGACGGAAATTAAGGCTATATTGACGGCAAATTCATTATCCTTAGGGATGCGTGTTGAAAATTGGGTTCAACCTAAGCGCATCATTAAAGCGGATGAAGATTTTGCCAAGAAAGCAGCTGCAGCAGCTAAAGAAGAGAACAGTGACAAAGAGTAGTTATTATACTCACAGCAGTGGGTTTTTAGGTTAGGCGGCAAGCCCGCGAGTAAAACCTAAAAATCAACTGCGAAGAGTATATACGAACAACAGTAAATTTAAATGAACGTGGAAGGATAAGAAAATGCGACATCGTAATAGTGGTAGAAAATTAAATCGCACCAGTGCTCATCGTAAAGCCTTGTTTCAGAATATGGCAAATTCTTTGTTAGAGCATGAAATCATTTCCACGACACTTCCTAAAGCCAAAGACTTACGTGGTGTCATTGAGCCTTTAATCACGATGGCTAAAACGGATTCAGTGGCTAATCGTCGTTTGGCTTTTAATCGTTTACGCGATCGTAAAATGGTGACCAAATTATTCAACGAAATCGGCCCTCGCTTTAATGCTCGCCCCGGTGGTTATACACGTGTGCTAAAATGCGGTTTTAGACCTGGTGATACAGCCCCTATGGCCATTATCGAGCTAGTGGATCGACTAGACCAAGCCCCTGTGACTGTGACAGAATAAGTTTAACAGACCCTAGAAGATAAGCTTAATTCTTGTGTTTTTTCCTATTTTAGGTTAAAATAGGTACTAAATTTTTTAGTAGGCGGCATTTCATGATAGAGACAATGGTCAAGGTGAATTCTAAGCATCCTATACAAAGCTTTATGAAGCGCATTTTTGACTTATTCTTTTCAGCATTATTGGTTCCCCTATTTATTTTACTGTGCCCTATTATCGGACTACTGATTAAACTGGATTCTGCCGGCCCCATTTTTTATAAAGATGAGCGTATGGGGCGTTGGGGTAAGCCTTTCAAGTGCTGGAAATTTCGTACGATGGTAGTGAATGCTGATGCACGTAGTTTAGCCTTAAGTGCTCAAGATGAACGAATTACCCGTATAGGACAATGGCTGCGTAAAACCAGTTTAGACGAGCTACCCCAGATTATAAATATCTTTTGTGGGCAAATGTCTTTTGTGGGTCCTAGACCGCCC
>CAMFJO010000074.1 GCA_945956945.1 uncultured Legionellales bacterium
ATTAAATTGGCAAAAACCAAGTAAATATCATCGCACCAAGTCACTTTAAACTCATCTGCGTTCAGCAATTCATAGTTAAAATCCAATTCTTTACAAACAGAGGCTAGTTTGTTGAAATCATACAATAAACTGGGATCTAACTCGCTCATCGTGCCCTCATTGGGTTCTCGTAATACTCAGGATTGAGTAATTTCTGAACATAATATACTGCATAGAACTGCAAAAGGCAATGCCAACCATAGGTTTCTAAAAATTCTCTGATAACTGTCCTATAAACCTAAAAAGTGCTAAAATGAGCCTCATTTGAGATTAACCGGTATCCTAAATTGATTAAATTTCTAACAAAATGGTTGTGGCGTTTATTTTTTGTTCTTATTGGCATCGGTTGTTTGGCCTTCGTCGGTCTCGTTGTCCTTATTTTAAACATCGAACGCAGCTTACCGGACGTGTCCATTCTCAAAGACATACAGATGCAAGTGCCTTTGCGCATTTACTCCGATGAGGGTCTTTTGATCGCCGAATATGGCGAGAAAAAACGTTCTCCCGTGCCTTATGATCAAATCCCCACTCAATTGATACAAGCCGTATTGGCCACCGAAGATCAGCGCTATTTTGAGCACAGTGGCGTGGATTTTATGGGATTGGTACGTGCTTCCATCGTATTAGTCACCACAGGAACGAAAGCACAGGGCGGCAGTACCATTACGATGCAAGTCGCGCGTAATTTTTTCTTAAACAGTAAAAAAACCTATTCACGAAAACTACGTGAAATTTTATTGGCTGTTAAAATCGATAAGACTTTTTCCAAGCAAAAAATTCTTGATCTGTATTTAAATAAAATTTTCTATGGTAATAGAGCTTATGGTGTAGAATCCGCCGCTGAAGTGTATTATGGTAAACATTTAAATCAACTCACTTTGGCACAAACCGCCATGATTGCCGGTATTCCCAAGGCACCTTCTTCTTTAAATCCTTTGGTGAATCCTGCTGCGGCTTTGGATAGAAGGAATCACGTTTTAGGTCGTATGCTGGATCATGGTTATATTACGCAAAGCCAATATGAAGAAGCGATTGCCGAACCCGAAACAGCGCGTTATCACGGTTCTTTAATTGAGTGCTCAGCGCCTTACGTGGGTGAGATGATTCGCAATGGCATCGTCAGCCAATTTGGTGAGGATGCTTATACTTCAGGCATGCGCGTTTACACCACAATACAATGTAACCTACAGCAACAAGCTGAAAGATCTTTACAAGCCGAACTTTTAAGTTACGATAAACGTCATGGCTACAGAGGACCCCGCCAACATTGGCGTTACGATAATCCTGCGCATACCCAGTGGCTAGCAGACTTACAAAAACAACCTGCCTATTCGCCTCTGGTTCCTGCCGTGGTCTTTGAAGTAGGAAACGATTATGCGACGGTCTTTACGCGTGATAAACGCATATTACGTTTGGATTGGTCTGGTTTGTCCTGGGCAAGACGTGCTGATCCGAATGGTGGCGTGGGCGCCTCACCACAACATGCCAGCGATGTTGTCGCGGTAGGCGATGTTGTTGATGTATTACCAACAGACAACAACACCTGGCGTTTAGCACAGATCCCTGAAGTCCAAGGTGCTTTCATTGCTTTATCGCCGCAAAATGGCGCCGTCCGTGCTTTAGTGGGCGGATTTAACTATCAACAAAGCAGCTTTAATCGTGCTTCACAAGCCGCTTTACAACCTGGTTCCAGCTTTAAACCTTTTATCTACACCGCTGCATTGGACAAGGGCTTTACCTTAGCTTCGGTGATCAACGATGCCCCCTTTGTGATCAACGATCCTTCTTTACCCGATGGCTTCTGGCGTCCACAAAATGATGAACACAAATTTTTTGGCCCGACACGGTTACGCGTGGCATTAACACATTCCCGCAATTTGGTTTCGATTCGTTTATTAAATGCCATTGGTATCTCTTATGCGACAAAATATCTGGAACATTTTGGCTTTAATAGTAAAGACGTGCCGCACTCTTTGTCTCTTGCCTTGGGAACCGCCAGTGTCAGCCCACTGCAAATGGCAAGAGGCTATGCCATCATTGCCAATGGTGGCTTCGACGTTAAACCCTATTTGATTAATCGCATCGTTGACATCAGTGACAAAGTCATTTATACAGCGCACCCATTGACAGTGTGTGCATCCTGCGTAGAAGACCGTGAACAACAACTTAGTTTATTAGCCACCGCCAATGGTTTAACAGACAAACCGGTTGCTGCACCCGCGCTACCGCCTTTGATGACTGCGGATAAAAATCCGGTGGCGGCACGCGCCATCTCGCCGCAGACGGATTTTCTGATTACCTCCGCATTAAAAGATGTCATTCAGGTGGGTACGGGTTCTGCCGCCAAAGTATTAAACCGCGATGATATCGCTGGTAAAACGGGTACGACTCAAAACTTTTTTGATGGCTGGTTCGATGGTTTTAATTCACACATGGTAGCCGTCGTGTGGATCG
This sequence comes from uncultured Legionellales bacterium, assembly GCA_945956945.1. GTDB lineage: Bacteria > Pseudomonadota > Gammaproteobacteria > UBA1113 > UBA1113 > VFKP01. The sequence continues at coordinate 2,494 of CAMFJO010000074.1, forward strand.
GTTTTGATAAACCCAAGAGTTTGGGTGAATACGGCGCTAAAGTGGCTTTGCCTGTATGGATTGATTTCATGCGAGTGGCTTTAAATGGCGATGTAGCAACCCCCACACCGCCACCCTCAGGCATCGTTTCTGTTCGCATAGACCGTAATACCGGATTACCCAGCAGTGGTAGCAATACCGTGTTTGAGTATTTTAAAGCAGGGACAGTGCCGACTGCCTCCACCCGCAACGATAGCAGCGATGACAGTACCGGTAGTGACAGTACTGCGGGGAGTAGCACCCAGGAAGACGATTCACAATTGTTTTAAGATCGATAAATTCAGCGAACCGCGACCGTGAGGGAGCGGTTACCTCACACTGAGATGCAGCCCGCTCACAAATATGCGATAATGCGCCGCAAATAAGCTTGCACAAGAGGGTGATTAAAAAATGGGCAAACGTACTATATTATATGATACACACGTGGCCATGGGCGCTAAAATGGTCGATTTTGCCGGCTTTGATATGCCCCTGCATTATGGCTCACAATTAGAAGAACACCATCAAGTCCGTCAGCACGCCGGTATTTTCGACGTCTCTCATATGGTAGTCGTCGATGTGCTAGGCACTGGCGCACGCGATTATCTGCGACATTTATTGGCCAATGACATCGATAAAATGGCTCATCGCGGCAGTGCTTTATACAGTTGTATGTTAAATGAACAAGGTGGCGTCATCGACGATTTGATCGTTTATTTTATAGAACCACAACATTACCGCATTGTATTAAACGCCGGTAGCGCACAAAAAGATCTCGCCTGGATGGAAAGCCACGTCGAACATTTTGCTTTAGGTTTACACAGACGCGACGATCTCGCCATCATTGCCGCCCAAGGTCCGCAAACACAAGCTTTATTAACCAACCTGCACGATCCTTTTATAACGGATACGATACATACTATTGGTCGTTTCGAATGCGCTTACAGTGATAACTTATTTATTGCCAGAACGGGTTATACGGGTGAAGATGGTTTTGAAATCATTGTGCCGAACAGTGAAGCCGTTGCCTTGTGGCAACGTTTATGTGCTGCTGGTTTTAAACCCTGCGGATTAGGTGCACGCGATACCTTACGTTTAGAAGCAGGTTACAATTTATATGGCCAAGATATGGATGAAACCACCTCTCCCTTGTGTTCAAATTTAGCGTGGACAGTGGCTTTCCAACCCGAAGATCGCTTATTCATTGGTAAAAGCGCTCTCTTGGCTGAAAAACAACAAGGTCTGAATCAAAAAATGGTAGGCTTGGTGTTATTAGATAAGGGTGTTTTGCGATCGCATCAACGCGTCTTATTGGCCGATGGCAAAGAAGGCATCACCACCAGTGGTTCGTTTTCCCCCACACTAGGGCAATCCATTGCGCTCGCGCGCATTCCCAAAGGGGATTATGATCATTGCGACGTTATTATTCGCGATAAACCCTATAAAGCCCAGATTGTGAAACCACCTTTTATTCCCTTTAACAGCAGCAAAAAACACTAAGGAGTTATAATGAGTACCCTACCTCAAGAATTACTTTATACCACCACACACGAATGGGTGCGTATTGAAAATGACATCGCTACCGTCGGTGTAACCGAGCATGCACAATCGCTGTTGGGTGATTTGGTGTTTGTGGATTTACCCGCTGTGAAAAAGGCTCTGGAAGTAGGCGATGATGCGGCCGTTGTAGAATCCGTTAAAGCGGCTGCAGATGTATACAGCCCCGTAAATGGGGAAGTCATTGAAGCCAACACTGCTTTAAGCGATAAACCCGAATTGATAAACCAGGATCCTTATGGCGCAGGCTGGTTATTCAAACTAAAGATGGTCGGTGAACTGCCCTTGAGTTTATTGTCCGCCGAAGATTATCAAACCATGTTAGACGAAGAACAATAGGTATCACTATGCCCTTTATCCCCCATACAGAAGACGATGTTAAAGCGATGTTAAAAACCATTGGTGTGAATAACATCAATGCCTTATTTGATGAGATCCCCAGCGATTTGCGCATTCGTGGTTTAGAAAATATCGAACCTGGCTTAAGCGAAATGGCCATGGCGCGCGAGATGAAAATGCGCGCGGAACGCGATGGTGGCTTGACGTGTTTTTTAGGTGCAGGCGCTTATGAACACCACATTCCTGCTGCTGTATGGCAGATCACGAGCCGAGGTGAATTTTTAACCGCTTATACGCCCTATCAAGCCGAAGCCAGTCAAGGTACTTTACAACTATTATACGAATACCAAACCATGATGGCACACCTCATGGGCTTAGAAGTTTCCAATGCGTCTTTATACGATGGCGCCTCTGCGCTAGCAGAAGCCGTGTTAATGGCAACACGTGCCAATACCGCTGCGAAAGAAGCTCGCATCTTAATTGCGGGTAATTTACACCCGCACTATAGAAAAACCATTGAGGCATTGGTCCGACCACAAGGCATTGTCCTAGAAACATTGGCTTACGACGATAGAACGGGATGTCTGGATCACGCACAATTACCCAAGATAGAAAAGGGCGATCTCGTTGCACTGGTGATTGCACAGCCGAATTTCTTTGGCGGCATAGAAGAAGTCGATGCACTGACAGATTGGGCACACCAGCACCAAGCTTTAGTCATTGCTGTCGTTAATCCCACTGCCATGGCCTTATTAAAGGAACCAGGCGCTTGGGGAACATCCGGGGCGGATATTGCCTGTGGTGAAGGACAGCCTTTGGGGATCCCTTTAGCCAGCGGCGGCCCCTATTTCGGTTTTTTATGCACTAAAATGGATTACGTACGACAAATGCCGGGGCGTTTGATTGGGAGAACAGTGGATCAAGATGGCAATCCTGGTTTTAGTTTAACCTTACAAGCACGTGAGCAACATATTCGTCGCGCTAAAGCCACTTCTAATATCTGTACCAATCAGGGTTTGGC
>CAMFJO010000075.1 GCA_945956945.1 uncultured Legionellales bacterium
CGGCTCCAGTATTTTTAAAGCCAAAGAAGATTATCCGCAAACGATTGCAGCTTTTAGGGCCGCGCTGGCAAAAGTCTAAGCGTCAATACTGGCCTGGCTCTATAATGATTTATCAGAATAAGGACAGAAATGATTTCAATCCATATAGATCCTATCAAAGCATTCACCGACAATTACATCTGGGCTATTGTCAATGATGACAATAAAACAGTGTGGATGGTGGATCCGGGAGATGCCGAACCGGTTATTGCTTATTTGCAAGCTAAAAAACTGCGTCTTTGTGGCATATTGATAACCCACCACCACCACGATCATTGTGGCGGAGTGCAGGTATTGAGAGAGCGGTATGCGATTCCTGTTTATGGTCCAAAACACAGCGATATTTTGGCAACGGATGTGGTAGAAGAAAGGCAGCAAGTCTTTCTGCCAGAATGCCATTTGTTTTTTGAAGTGTTTTCTCTTCCAGGGCATACTTTGGAGCATGTCGCCTATTATTGCGCATCAGATAAAATACTTTTTTGTGGTGATACCTTATTTTCGGCGGGTTGCGGGCGTGTCTTTGAGGGAACGGCAGAACAAATGACGGCGTCCTTAATGAAACTAGCCGCTTTACCCGATGATACCCTGGTCTATTGTGCGCATGAGTACACTTTGAAGAACCTGCAGTTTGCCAAAACAGTGGAGCCAAACAACAGCGATATTGATCTGAGATTAGATTGCATTAAAGGACTTGAGGGTAAGCCCAGTGTGCCGACACCATTGGCTTTAGAGAAAAAGATAAATCCATTTTTGCGGGTGCATGTCCCTGCGGTAATTGCAGCGGCAGAAAATAGGGCTCAAAAATCCTTAGAGGATCCAGTGAATGTGTTTTCTTTTATACGTGAGTGGAAAAATAATTTTGTTTAAACAGAATGATAGTCATAAGCGATACGGCACCGATAAACACAGGCCGTATTAACCAGTGCCCTTTATAGATAACCCAATTGGCAGCGATATAAGCCCCGATTATTTGTCCTATGGCCATTACAATAAAGTATTTATAGTAGATATCACCTGCAATAACAAACCAAAACAAAGAAGCGAGGTTACCCATAGCATTGAGCGGCTTGGTATAAATGGTGGCTTCCACAATGGGGTAATTTAAAAAAAAGATAAACGAAAAAGCCCAAAAAGAACCGGTTGCGGGCCCCAAAAAGCCATTGTAAAAAGCAATAATCGTTCCGATTAACAAATAAAAAGTTTTTTCTGATAATTTGGGTGCAGGCGTTCTATTTTTAAGCCAGCGAGGAGAAACAACGACATAAATCAGTACCGCTAGCAAGAGAAAGGGGATGGTTTTTTGCAAGAGCGTGGTATCGAGATGTTGAACCGTTAGGGCACCTAAAGAACTGCTGATAATGGCACACACAAGACCCAGACGAATTTTTTTAATTTGGAATTTGCGATGGCGTAAAAATCGCAGAGAGGCAGTCATTTCACCGACAACACTTTGCAATTTGTTGGTACCTAAAGCAACGATAGGGGGTAAGCCAGTTGCTAATAAAGCAGGTAAGGCAATTAAACCACCGCCACCGGCTAGGGTGTCGATGATGCCAGCGCTAAAGCCAGCAAGCCCCAAAAGAAGAAGTAATAAGCCATGATCCACAATGTAAGCCTAACTAGATTTATTATCTGCTAGTATGCCATAATAAGCAGAGCGGTTGAATAGGGAGTTATTAAAACTGTGAAGAAGGCGGCATTATTTTTACTGTTGTGTTGTGGTTTAAGTATGACTGCATGGGCAGATGTGACGCGCTATTTTTCTGCTATACAATCCGATCCTCATGCCCTCTATGCTTTTTTAAGAGCCATGCCTAAAGGTGGGGAACTGCACTATCATTTGGCGGGTGGTGCTTATCCAGAGGTGATGCTGAATCTTGCGGCGACAAAACCCTATTGTCTGGATACAGCAACAGGGAGTGTTATTACAACGGGATCGTGTTCTGCTGCGATGTCCAGCCACAATTTGGCTGTTAACACGGATTTATACCAACAGTATTTAAAAGCTTGGTCTTTAAAAGATTTTCATTCCGGAAAGGAAACAGCCGAAGAGCATTTTTTTGCGGCTTTTTCCAAGTTTATGCCGGTTGTTGCAGAAAACGAAGCGCAAATGCTGGTCGATGTGCTGCAGCGCGCTGATGCGCAAAATGAACAGTATATGGAGATCTTAACCATTCCGGATGATGCCAAATCTGCCTCTTTTGGTGCTTTATTAAAAGATAAGGCAACCGATGCCGAAAAATTAGCGCTACTACAAAAAAACGAAGATTTCCAGGCCAATATTAAACTGACAGTAGCTAAAGGCCATGAGATCCTTCAACAAACCCGCTCTTTATTAGGCTGTGATAAAAATCCTATGGCAAAAGGTTGTGGTGTAGAGGCGCGGTTTCAATATTATATTTTACGTCAGTTGCCCGATGATGAATTTTTTGCCATGAGTGTGAATGCTTTTGAAGTGGCGGCGCAATCCCCCGATTTTGTGGGGATTAATCTTGTGCAAGAAGAAGACGTACCCGCTGCGCTCAAACCCTATAAAAGGCAAATGCAGGTATTGAATTTTCTGCAACAGCGCTATCCCAAAGTCCATATTAGCTTACATGCTGGAGAATTATCTGCCTCTAATGTACCACCGGAGGATTTACGGTTTCATATTCACGATGCGGTGATGGTTGGTCATGATGAACGTATAGGCCATGGTGTGGATATTCTTCATGAAGATAAAGCGGATGAATTGGTAAAAACTATGACGCAAAGAAATATTGCAGTGGAAGTCAATTTAACCAGCAATGCGTGGTTAGTGGGGGCTAAAAGCGCCACCCACCCTTTACATTACTATCTGGAACATCAAGTACCCATTGTATTGTCCACTGATGATGAGGGCATATTGCGCACCGATCTCACGCATGAATACGTAAAAGCGGTTAGAGAACAACATTTGAATTATCAAGATTTAAAAATAATGACGCGCAATGCACTGACTTACAGTTTCTTGCCAGGAAGAAGTTTATGGCGAGATCCCAAAATCTTTGTTCGCGTGGATGAGTGTCAATCTTACTCGGCCCTAAGCTGCCAGAAATTTTTAGCAGCAAGTGAAAAAGCACGTTTACAAAAACAATTGGAAGATAAATTAGCGCAATTTGAAGCGAGTTATTCGTGATATTTTATAGCGGTGTCTACACCGAATGTATCTGGAAATGCAAAGTTAAGTTGCTCTCATTTTCTGTAGGGTCACCTTTTATTCCCCTTCCCTTATAATATTTTGTTTAGCGCCCATTTCCAATGGGTAAGGGAAATATATTGCACTTTCTTGGCGATCGGCGTATGCTTTTCTCCTCTTAGTGACAATAAGGTGTATAATTTATGAGCGATTTAATATCAAATGTCACCGACAATGACTTTGAACAAGAAGTATTGCAGGCTCAAAAGCCTGTTTTGATTGACTTTTGGGCAGAGTGGTGTGGTCCTTGCCGTATGCTCGCCCCTGTGTTAGAGCAGGTTGCTGAGCAACTGGTTGATAAAATGAAGTTTGTTAAAATGGATGTAGATGCGAATGCTGAAACACCGGCAAAATTCGCTATTCGTCAAATTCCTACCCTATTGCTGTTTAAAGGCGGTTCTGTGGTAGCAACAAAGACGGGCGTATTAAGCCAAACAGATTTAAAGGCGTGGTTGGCTGAACATATTTAAGATCGCTAAGCCATTGATTTTTACTACTTCGGCATGGCTTTCAATGAGAAAAACAGCACGTTTTTCGCGGTGGCTATAGGGGTTAAATCAGGACTAAAATATCAATCGGTACTGCAATAGAGTCTCAGGGTGTTTTTGAAAAAAAGGTATGTCGCCACAAAAATCCTTGCATTGCCCTGGGAGATATGCTAAATTGTTGAGTACGACTTATTGTTCTTCGATGAAATCACCGCGTTTTGGTTATTTGTGAAATGAGCCAAGGCGCATAATCCCCCAAATTTGCAAGCAAAGTTAACCTCATGGTATAGGCGTGATCCATTGAATAATTCATAGTTGTGTCGTAACTACCTCTCCCATCTACGAGCACAATAAAGCACAGATTGGGATGCAGGTGGGGCGAAATTTGAGCTGAAAAAGCGGAGTTTACAAGGCGTAAATGAGCATTTTTCAGGAAAAATTTGCGTCCCAGATGCGCCCAATATGGGCTTTTAGCGAAAAATGGTGTGAGCAGTTACGTTGTATCTAAATAACGACTTGGAGTGTAGTATTATTGCGACAATTCTTGATAGACACGCGCAACAATGAGTTTTAGGTGAGGCGGCAAGTTTTGAGCCAAAGATGAAGCCAACAACACATAAAAATCAATTGTGCAGATTATAGGATTGTTCATGGCAGTATCGCCAAGTATCCTCTAATTTCAATCATCATCAAAATGTGAGTATTTATGGACCTAACAGAATTAAGACGTAAGCAACCGACAGAGTTAATGGCTTTGGCGGAAGAATTAAAACTAGATAACCTGGCGAGAGCGCGTAAGCAAGATATTATTTTTAAAATCTTGACGGCCAAGGCTAAAAACAATGAAGATATTTTCAGTCATGGTGTGCTAGAGATCTTACCCGATGGTTTTGGCTTTTTACGCTCAGATGATTGTTCCTATTTAAATGGTCCAGATGATGTTTATGTTTCTCCCAGCCAAATTCGCCGTTTTTCTTTGCGCACGGGTGATACCATCTCAGGTAAAATTCGTCCGCCCAAAGGCGATGAACGCTATTTTGCCATGTTACAGGTTGATGAAATTAACTTTGAACCGCCGGAGATGGCACGCAATAAGATCCCCTTTGAAAATCTTACACCTTTATTTGCAAATGAACGCTTGCGTATGGAGCGCGGCAATGGCAGCAGTGAAGATCTCACCTCTCGTGCCATTGATTTGATTGCGCCAATTGGTAAGGGACAACGCGCTTTGATCGTAGCACCGCCTAAAGCGGGTAAAACGATGTTACTGCAAAGTATCGCCCAATCCATTGCGACCAATTATCCTGAATGTTATTTAATTGTTTTACTGATAGACGAACGCCCTGAAGAAGTGACAGAAATGGAACGTTCTGTTCGAGGCGAAGTGATCGCCAGTACCTTTGATGAACCTGCCACGCGACACGTCCAAGTAGCCGAAATGGTGATGGAAAAAGCAAGGCGTTTGGTAGAACATAAACGTGATGTGGTTATTTTATTAGATTCTATTACGCGTTTGGCGCGAGCCTACAATACGGTAGTGCCTGCTTCGGGTAAAGTATTAACGGGTGGTGTGGATGCCAATGCTTTGCAGAGACCCAAACGTTTCTTTGGTGCCGCACGTAACATTGAAGAAGGCGGTAGTTTAACGATTATTGCTTCGGCGATGATCGATACCGGTTC